>JBFESJ010000105.1:0-12343 GCA_041548585.1 Desulfobacterales bacterium
GAGGCCGTTACTTGTGTTTCTTGTAATAGGTGCTTGGCTGCCGTTACTCACAATATACCCGTGCAGTGTTACAATAAGGGTCTACCGGAATCATGAAAAGACACGAGGGTCGCATCTTAATTATTAACTATTGGCGATGACGTTTCATTAAAAAAGCTTTGCCGGTACAAAGAATGGGCGTTCGGACCCGCCTCAAAAGTACATTTTGGGGGTCCAAAACACACTTTTAAGAGAAACACACAGGCAAGGAATTGGGATTAGGGAACATGGATTAAGCATTAAAAGGTTTTTGCCATCTTCATGAAGCACAGGTTCCTTACAATAATGATTTTACCACTGAAAATAGCGACTTAAGAGCTGAAAACGCCTATTTTTGGAGAGTTAATCCATAAATATTAATAAGATAGCGCGGCCCGACCCCCATTCTTACCCGATGAATCGTTTTTTGTACAACAATTTTACGCACCTGACTGGTGTTCCGTTGTGCGCCATACCAGACAGGTGAGAAATACGTTCGTTTCTAAAAATGAATTATTGACGTTTTAACGTCTAAGCGCTATAATGTCAGAAAAATAATCGGAGGTGACATTATGGCAACACCCGCAAAACGTGCCACGGTCTATTTTGACCCTGTTTTGCATAAGGCGCTTAAATTAAAGGCCGTCGAAACCTCTCGTTCAATCTCTGACCTGGTAAACGAAGCCGTAAGAGAAGCTTTGGCCGAGGATGCTGAGGACCTTGCCGCATTTGATGAAAGGGCTGATGAACCTTTGATCAGCTACGATGAAATGGTCAAGAGGCTGAAAAAAGATGGCCGCATATAAACTTTTTTTCAAAAAGTCGGTGCAAAAAGATTTTGATACCATCCCGAAAAAAGATCTGAAGAGAATCCTAAATCGAATAGAGACTCTCACAAAAGATCCGCGACCGCCAGGTTGTGAAAAATTGACCGGACAGGAAAGATACCGGCTGCGGCAAGGGCGATATCGTATTGTATATTCGATTCAAGATGATGAACTTACAGTTTGGATTGTAAAAGTTGGACACCGTAAGCATATTTATCGCTGAAGCGAACCTGTCGCTGCACCAGATGCCAAAATCCTACCGGCTTCCGGCACTGCTGAGCTTTTCGTTATGTCAACGTAAGCATAACCTTGTTGGCTTTGGCAGTCGGACTGATTCTTTCATTAAAATTTGGAGATATTTTCAACAACAAATTGACGGCGTCCGGTTACCGAAAGGCATGGGGGTCGCATCTTAATTATGAACTATTGGCGATGACGTTTCATTGAAAAAAAGACATGGAGGCCGGGGCACCTTAACATTTTGATATAATGAATGAAACATTTAAAACTTGCGTTAAATAAGGCCTTAAAATGGCCTTTGGAGGGTTCAAAACTCACTATTCAGAAGTTAATTGAAAACCTGACACACTTGTTTTATAATCCATCAACATGGGAACATGTAATTACTGTAACACAAGCGCTCGGACCATTTCCAAAACCATCGGCTTTTGTGTCGACTGCATCAGAGCCCACTTTGATACCGTCTGGCCACAGATCAAAAAAGTTCACGATCACAGTCGAAGGCCGTATGTGCTTCCGGTCGATCCTCCCCGTGCTGACGACGGAATGGATTGCGGCCTTTGCGTTCACGAATGCCGCATACCCGAAGGTCGGACCGGGTTTTGCGGTCTGCGACGCGTGAGAAACGGCCGCATCATTGGCGGCAGACCCCACGAGGGGAATCTTTATTATTACTACGATCCGCTTCCTACGAACTGTGTGGGTGATTTTGTTTGCCCGGCCGGCACCGGCTGCGGTTATCCTCAATATTCGGTGTCCAGGGGGCCAGAGATTGGCCACCGCAATCTGGCGGTTTTTTACCATGCCTGCGCGTTTAACTGCCTGTACTGTCAGAATTATCATTTTAAGGAACGCACCTCCTCTTCAATAAAAATTCCGGCCAAAAAACTCGCCCAAGCGGTTGACAGTAAAACCACTTGCATTTGCTATTTCGGGGGTGACCCCACGCCTCAAATCCTTCACGCCGTCAAGACATCAAAAATAGCTTTGAAAAATAATACGGATCGTATCCTGCGCATATGCTGGGAAACCAACGGGTCTGTGCAGGAGCCTTATTTATCAATGATGGCGGATCTTTCGCTGAAGTCCGGAGGCCTGATTAAGTTTGATCTGAAAGCCTGGAACCCAGAGATTCACTATGCCCTTTGCGGCGTAACCAATGCCAAAACCCTTGAAAACTTCCAGACCCTGGCCCGCCTGATCGACCGGCGTCCCCGGCCGCCCCTACTCATTGCCAGCACCCTGCTGGTTCCTGGGTATGTGGATGAAATAGAAGTCAAACAAATTGCGGCGTTTATCGCAAACCTCAATCCCCAAATTCCATATAGTCTGCTGGCCTTTCACCCGCAATTTTACCTTGACGATCTGCCCACCACCGCCAAATCACATGCCCTGCGCTGCCGTGAGGTCGCCTTTGACGCCGGCCTTTCCAATGTCCATATCGGCAACATCCACCTACTGGCCGAAGACTACGGGTCAGAGTGAACAGGATGGGGAATGGTGTCGCATCTTTTCCAAGTGGGCCTTATTTCTGATAGCAGGCAAATGGGAATCGAATCAAATCTTGAATGTTGGATAAAAACATTTTAAATGATATTTTCGGCAAGTTAAAATCGGATTCACACTCTAACTTACGATGATAGAATCCACAGAATGCCCAACAATCCATGCATAAGTGCCCAATTTCTTGTGCAGGTTAATCAAGGAATATCCATGCTTCAATATAAAGTGAATTTTAATGACTTACATTGGGAAGAACCCCTTGAAGGGGTTAAATGCAAAATCTTCAAGCACGGCGACAAGCAATTACGCCTGGTTGTATACACAAAAGACATGCCGCTTCACTGGTGTGAAAAAGGACATTATGGATACATCCTTGATGGAACGTTCGAAATTGAATACCAGAATGAAAAAATCGTCTATCAAACCGGAGATGGCGTATTTATCCCTGATGGGATAGCACATAAGCACAGGGCCAGGGTTCTCTCAGAATTTGTAAAAGTAATATTTGTAGAAAATGTATAATCCTGTGCGTCGCTTGCCCCCTTGTTTGGGCGTGCAGCTTTTCTCGCGCCCGATATATGCAACCAAGCTTAAGAAATACAACGAGTGAAATGTCAGATCCATCTAAAAATGTTCCTGGTTGGCTTACTGAGTGGATACAAGCACACAGGGTTAACCTGTGGGGTGCGGCAGATCTTCTGGATGTTTTCACACCCCGGGATGAAACAGGGCAAAAATTTCGTTTCGCCATTTCATGGGTTATTCCAATGAACCCCCAAATAATGGTCAGCATCCAAAACGGGCCGAACCAGGCATACGCCGATGAATATGCCAGAGTGAACAATCATATCAATGAATTATCGGTAGCATTAGCAGCCGAAATTAAAGCCAGAGGTTTTCGATCCAAACCCCTGGCGGTTTCGGATCGTTCCGACACGGTTAATGTCAAGGGGGACTTTCCCCACAAAACTGCTGCAACAAGAGCACGTTTGGGCTGGGTAGGCCGTCATTGTCAACTTATCACGCGCCCTTTCGGATCATGGATTCGATTGGGAACTGTTTTCACAGACATGAAACTTCCATCTGGGCCGCCAATAGAGAGAAGCTTCTGCGGTGTTTGTACGCGCTGCGTAGAAGCCTGCCCTGCAAACGCATTGAAAGGCAGCGCATGGTCTCCAGGCGTGCCACGCGAAGAAATATTGGATGTGCAAGCATGTGATCAATGGAAAAAGGAACACTATTTTCAGTATCACAACGGGCATAACTGCGGTATTTGCTCTGCAGTCTGCCCCTATGGGTTAAAAGTGTTGAAAAGAAATCTGTAAAAACATAACATCTTGCATTTACAATTAATAAACATATAATAAGTTGCTTGAGTAGACGGCAAAAAACGCTGCCGCTCATCTTGATCGTTAAATTTCGAATAAATGAAGGAGCAACATGAAAACGATAGGTCTTTTAGGTGGTATGAGTTGGGAAAGCACCGCTGGATATTATCGACTGATAAATGAAGGCGTGAAAAAATCTCTTGGCGGCTTACACTCAGCCAAGATCGTACTTTATAGCGTGGACTTTGAACCCATTATGCAGTTACAACAACAGGGCGATTGGGAGGGTACAGCGAACATTCTCTCTGAAGCCGCTCTAAGCGTCCAGGCCGCTGGAGCAGATTTTTTACTTATTTGCACAAACACGATGCACAAAGTAGCCCCCCATATCGAAAAGGCTATTCGCATTCCAATTTTACATATTGCGGATGCCACAGCGGAGGTGCTGGTGGGCAAGCGTATCAAAACTGCCGGTTTGTTGGGCACAGCATTTACTATGGAGCAAGATTTCTATAAGGGGCGCCTGATGCAAAAATATGGTTTAGAGGTTCTTGTTCCAAATGAGCCGGATAGAAAGATTGTTCACCATGTGATTTATCAAGAGCTTTGTTTAGGCAAGATGGTTGAGAGTTCTAAAATAGAATACCTTCGTATTATGGAGAGCCTGGCCAATCAAGGGGCTGAAGTGATCATTCTTGGGTGCACAGAAATCGGCCTATTGGTGAGCCAAAGCGATACGGATATAGAATTATGTGATACCACAGTAATACATGCTGAAAAAGCAGTTAGATATGCAATATAACCATTGTGTCAACTCGGACGGCCAAAAGCTGCACCGCTTCAGTACACGGGAGTGAGGTCAAATATTGACATTGAGCTTTTTCACAATTCTATCTATGATTTAAATGAATGACATCGAAACCGGGAAAAAGACCGTCCCCTTTTGTCCAGCAAAGAAAGAATTCCTGGCTTGATAAGGAATAGCAGACATGGGATTTCGTGAACGGTGGATCAACCGCTTCCACAGAGCAGCGACTGGCACCAAAAAGACTCGAACACTTCTAACGCCGATTGGAGTGACGGTCTTTGGTCTTTTCACGGCAATGTTTGTGCTCGCCGCAATCTTTGTTGACACACTGTTAGGTCTGCCCCGTCTTCTTCCTGAGGGTACAAGACTTCCGGTTTCGATTCCTGCTATGGTGGTAGGGATTGTCCTTGCGACGTGGTCTGCGATTCACTTTCTGAAAGCGAAGGGAACGCCAGTCCCCTTTAATCCACCCCCGAAGGTGGTTAAGACCGGGCCCTACCGGTATGTCAGGAATCCGATGCTTGCAGGAGTCTTTCTGTTTTTGTTCGGCATTGGATTTTACATCAATTCCGTTTCACTTGTGCTCTTCTTCACGCCACTATTCGCGCTGGTGAATGTGTGGGAACTGAAAAAGATTGAGGAGCCCGAACTCATGAAACGTCTGGGTAATGAGTACATAGAATACCGAAAGCAGACCCCGATGTTCATTCCCAGATGCCGTCTGAAATCGAATTTGAATGCCTAACCATTTTAAAACATGAATCGCAAACAAACGACAAAAACCGGCATTGCCAGAATTTGGGCCGCCTTCTTCTATTCCTTAAATGGTCTGCGTTTCGCAATTTCTAATGAAGCGGCATTTCGTCAAGAAGTCTGCATCGCCGTCGTTCTTTTGGTTGTTCTTTTGTTTTTACCGCTGTCTCTTTTTTGGAAAGGGCTGCTCTTTTTTGCAACGACATCTGTCCTTGTGGTGGAGCTGTTGAATTCGGCCATTGAGTCGGTTGTAGATATCGCGTCTCCGGAATATCATGACCTTGCGAAGCGGGCGAAAGATCTCGGTAGTGCCGCAGTATTGGTCAGCATTGTTTTTGTCATCGTATTGTGGGGGATTGCCATTTTCATAATTCTTCACGGTGAGCCGAAATAACAAAAGAGAATCGCCGTTTAAAACCGTTTTAATGTGGGTTTTATTGGAATCGTGTCATGCATAACAGCATCATGAACGCGAACGTTCTTATCCGTTGAGCCTTTTGCGGGGCAAAAGCCCCGCCGTCTTTCGTGCGCCGGTGATGCTGAAGTTAATGGGTGTAATTATGAATAACGCAAAAATAGATGAACTTATACAGTCCCTTCAGAAATATGAACTCTCAATAGCGACCTTGTATGAAACTTTTGCGACCATTTTACCTTCATCAAAAAAAGCTTGGTTGGCTTTTGCAAACGAAGAGCGTCTTCATGCAAAGTGGATCAACACACTTCATGCCCACCTGAAAAATGAAAAGATATCGTTTGAGCAAACAAAATTTACAGTTCAGTCCACTAAAACAGCGATTGATTTTATAGAAAATCAAATTGATACGATAATAAAGAATAAAACCGATTTAAAACAATCCTTAAGTATTGCCATAAATATTGAAAAATCATTATTAGAGAGTGCATTTTTCAGAGTCTTCAAACTAAGTGGTCCTAAGGCGCAAAAAATTCAAACCCGCTTGGAAGAAGCCACAAAAGCCCATATAGAAGGGCTTATCAAATGGCAAGCACACATAAAAAAACATAACAAAGCGGTTTAGTCGGGAGAATTGGGACAAACCTTGAATCGTGAATAACATGCCATTGCTATTTACAATTCAAGCTTTGACATTATTTACATACGCGTGGAGGGTGTGAAATGTTAATGAAGCATAAAAATATTTTCGCAATAATCGGAAGCCTTGTTATCGTTCTGGTATATATGTCTTTTTTGTATGCTCAGGAACAGGCTGAGCTTCAAGTAGGTGCTGAGAAGCTTGCTGAGCAGCTTTATATGCTTTGGGATTCTGATGGCATGGGCAATACCGTTGTTTTAACGGGTGATGACGGCGTGTTGATGGTCGACACGAAAGTCGATAACGCTGTTGATAGGCTTTTCGCCAAAATCGCGGAATTGAGCGATAAACCGATCCGTTTTGTGATTATTACCCACCGGCATTTTGATCATGTCGGGGGGAATGAAAAAATCGCTAAAACAGGAGCTGCAATTATTGCCCATGAGAATGTACGGAAACATTTGAGCATCGCGCTTGATATGAAACTGTTGAATAAAAAGGTTCCCCCTGCACCAAAGGTCGCGCGACCGCTGATTACGTTTACAAAAGAAATGACATTTCATCTGAATGGGGAAGATATCAAGGTATTTCATGTGGCACCCGGACATACTGATGGTGACGCTGTAATTTACTTTAAAAATGCCAACGTGATTCATATGGGCGACCTCTATTTTGAAGGGCTTTATCCTTACATCGGAATCTATTCCGGCGGATCTATCAACGGTATGATCAAGGTCATTAATCAAATTCTCCCGATGATTGATGAGAACACCAAGGTCATTCCGGGGCACGGCCCATTATCAAATAAAGCCCGACTTCAAAAATACGTTTCCATGTTAACCGCAATTCGAGATAATGTCGGACGGCGCATGCAGGAAGGCAATACAATGGAAGAGATGATTGCCACGAAACCGACTCAGGCATTTGACGAAAAATGGGGAAAAGGATTCCTTCCACCGGATCAATTTGCGGAGTTAGTGTATATGGATCTGTCACCGAAATTGCCATAAGCGCTATATTTGTGGAATTGGGTCAACATCTTGATTCGTGAATAAAATCGTGTAACGATTTTATGAAACTCCCGAAGGTTTACCTTCGGGATCTAATCCGCCACACAGCAGAGGCGGACAGTAAGCGAAAGGTTCTTATACTTTATTTGAATTCATCCCGCGCTGCCCCGAAAGTCGGGATCCTCCAGAGGCGGATAAATCTCCACTTCGCTCCGACCCCGGTAGGCGGGATTTCCGCTTCGCTCCAACAAGCAGCGGGGAATTCAAATTTAAAAGTTTCAATTTTATCTGGAATTATTTTTCCCAAAGTCAGGAGAGCAGTTCATCTCGCGTCCATTCGCTTTCAATGGCCAAGGAGGTAACAATGGCCCGTCAAATTATTTACGTGCTCGTTCTGTCCCTGTCTCTGCTGGTGCCCTTCGCCGGGGCGCAGGGTATTGAAAAGAAAAAGGCTGCCGTCGCAGCAGCGGAACAATGGCTTTCATGGGTTGACACAGAAACGTATGATAAGAGCTGGAAGGAAGCCTCCGAATACTTTAAGAATGCTGTAAGCCAAGACGTGTGGGAGCAATCTTTGCAGGGCGTTAGGGGTCCCCTGGGCAAGCTCATTTCAAGAAACATCAATAGAACGTTGTACAAAACGTCTTTGCCTGGCGCTCCGGACGGTGAATATGTTATCATCCAGTTTGAGACCTCGTTTACGAATAAGAAATCAGCGATCGAAACCGTTACCCAAATGCTTGAAACGGACGGTTGCTGGCGAGTTTCGGGCTATTACATCAAATAGAGCGGGAGACAGTATCAACGCTTGAAGGGTAAATAAAATGCCAATAAAAGTAGATACGCCGACAATTATAAAGGCCGCAGGCAATAAACCAAAAGAAATTAAAGAATATATCGGAAGGGTCAATTCAAATACCGATGAAGTCAGTATTGCTCGCATGAAAAGTCCTGCTGGATGGATTGAACCCGGTCAAACACCGGAGTTTAATGAATATACAATCGTCTTAAAGGGAATGTTAAGGGTAAAAACCAAAGATGAAATTATGGATATTAATAAAGGAGAAGCTATTATCACTTTAGCCGGAGAATGGGTACAATACAGCACACCCACTCCTGAAGGCGCAGAATACATCGCAGTCTGCTGTCCGGGGTTTTCACCGGAGGCAGTTCACAGAGATAACGAAGAATAATGATTCCCCAGTTGTCGGATAAATGGGGGACTGGCCACAGAAATGTGTTGATATTATAGACAATACATTTAAAATTTGCGGGTGAATTATCCTTCGGTTCGTGATATGCACATCGGAATTTATGGAATGCACATTGAGGGTTTCGGAACGTACCGTTTCAAAGGGAAAAATCATGGGGCGAAGCGTTTTAAAAGTGCTCCTGTTTCTAGTTGCAAGCGTGTTTCTGTTACAGTTATGCCCTGACGTCCATGCGGGTTCGTTCATGGATAAATTTCTCGATCCTAAAGATGGGAAGTTCGATGCCGGCGATTGGCTCGTAAAACAAAAAGGGTTCTTACCCGTGCCGATCATCGTTACAGAACCCGCGGTTGGTTATGGCGGTGGTGCCGCCCTGGTCTTTTTTCATCAGTCCATGGATGAAAAGATAGCGGCGCTGCAAAGTGACGCTGAGGATGAACCTGTCAATGGAAAGAAAAAAAGACTGCTTCCGCCCAGCATCTCGGGCATCATGGGCATGATAACCGAAAACGAAACCTGGGGGGTTGGCGGTTTTCATTTCGGCAGCTGGAAAAAAGACCGTATCAGATATACGGGAGGTCTGGGGAAGGTATCGGTCAACATCGCGTATTATGGAAAAAACGAAGATTCTCCTTTAAAAAACGGTATTGATTACAACTTGGATGGCCGGGGGCTTCTACAGGAGCTGATGTTTCGCATTCAAGATACCGATGTATTTTTAGGGGGAAAATTCACTTATTTTGATGCAAAAAGTACGTTTGATCTAAGCCGTCTCCCGATTGGAATTGATCAATGGGAGGTGGATTTTAAAAACGTGGGCCTGGGTTTTATCTTCGAGTACGACTCAAGGGATAACATATTTACGCCGAACCAAGGCATCAATACAGACATTTCGGTAATGTTTTATAATGGTGAAGGTTTGGGTGGCAGGACCCGCGAGTATCAAATCACGGATGCAGTGAACCGGTGGTACTGGGAAATGAATTCCGACCTGATTATGGGATGGCGTCTTGAAGCGAACCTCACCTCCGGTGATGTGCCGTTTTATACCCTGCCTTTCATCAACCTTCGCGGCATACCGATCAACCGGTACCAGGGCAATCATGTTCTGCAAACCGAGTTGGAAGCCCGGTATCAGATTACCGACCGCTGGGCCGTGGTTCCCTTTGCCGGGGTCGGCGCGACGGCAGATGCGTTGAATGAATTCGACAGCAGTGATCCCCGATTTGCCGGAGGCCTGGGTTTTCGTTATCTAATCGCGCGAAAGTTGAGACTTGCATCAGGTGTAGATATCGCCAGAGGTCCTGAGGACTGGGCGATCTATTTTACAGTGGGAACCGGCCTGTAAGGCGAAATTTAAAACATGTTGAATAGAGAAAGACGGATGAATGAATCATTCAAGCGCTGTTTCAGAGGCTTCGTATCGGGGGCATCCTGCATTTATGAAACCCTCCGGGCGTTGGGGAACATGGTTTTGATGGAGTAGATGAGATGACAGAATTCGTGTTTAAAAATGAATGGATGATTAGATTGGCGTTTTTCGGTGGTATTTTTCTGATTGTCGGCTTGGTTGAGCTTCTAGTCCCCCGGCGGGTGCTGACCACGTCCAAAAAAAATCGATGGTTTGCAAACATCGGCATCGTGTTCATCAACACCTTCGTGTTGAGGCTTCTCTTTCCTGCGGGTGCCGTGGGCATCTCTCTATGGATAGGACGTCATGGCTGGGGAATTTTTAATCTGATCCAATGGCCCTTCTGGGTGGAGGTGGTGTTAACGGTTATCCTCCTTGACTTTGTCATCTACATGCAACATGTGATGTTTCATACGCTTCCTGTTTTGTGGCGCCTGCATATGATGCATCATGCAGACATGGATTATGATCTTACGACCGGCACGCGCTTTCATCCCATTGAGATCATCATCTCTATGGGGATCAAGGCCGGAGCCATCACCTTGCTGGGAGCCCCTGTCATCGGTGTTATCATATTTGAGATACTTTTGAATGGGGCAGCCATGTTTAATCACGGCAATTTTTTTATTCCGTTGGGTGTTGACCGGGTACTGAGACTACTGATAGTCACGCCGGATATGCACCGGGTCCACCATTCTGTCTTTCCTTCTGAGACCAATAGCAACTTTGGCTTTAACCTCCCATGGTGGGATCGATTGTTTGGAACCTACCGGTCCCAGCCAATGAAGGGTCACGAACAAATGACCATCGGCCTGAACCAGTTTCGCGATCCATCTCGCCTCACCCTCCCGTGGATGATTGCCTTGCCTTTCGCAGGTAAAACCGGTAACTACCCCATTGGCAAAAGGGGAACCAAAAGTGATGTTTAGGAAGGCGGATTGAAATCCACTAAAATTTCATTCGTGGAGGCAATATGATACCGAGAATCTTTGTCAACTGTAAAAACTTTAATAACACATGTACAAAGATGAAGGATATTCGATCAAAAATAAGCGAATTGCTTGAATTGTTAGGACAAAAAGACGAACCATCCTGGAATGAAAACCTCTATGCGTTAAAACAAAAAGACTATCATAAAGCGCTGGAAACATATTGCGATGATTGTGATAATTTTTCGCCTGTAACTGAATGGCGTTGACAGACAAGAAGAATTGGGTTTGGGGACTTCCGGGTTCGGCCTTAGAACACCGATACGGAGTTGATCGTATGAGATACCGTGTTGACAATGTTCCGAGGGTCTGGCGACCCTGCTGGCTGATCTATTCATGGACAGTCGGTGCAGTCACTTGGATCTTTCTGCTTATGCTGCACGCCACCTGTAGGATAACCCTGGAAGGGCGTATCGATCTATGGCGTCACAGCAACGCCATTTACAGTCTATGGCATAGATTCTGGTTCCTTTGGGCGGTTTCTTTCGTCCGGTCACACCGTCGTCACGCCTGGATGCAGCATCCCGCCGCATATATGAAGCCGGTTCACATCGGGTTGCAGCTGATGGGGATTCGTGTTCTGCTTGGCTCTGGAGGCGAGGAGGGTCGCAAGGCCGCAAATGACCTTGTTGGGCTCCTTTGCCAAGGATGGTCCACAGTCATATCTCCGGACGGACCCCATGGCCCGCAAGGGGTTTTGAAGAGGGGCGTACTCCATATTGCGTTGCAAAGCAGCGTTCCCATTTTGCCCGTAAGATTCATCGCTCCACGAACGTTTGTGTTGCCATCTTGGGATAGAAAACCACTGCCGTTGCCTTTTTCACGATTAACGGTAGTTATTGGCGAGCCAATTACTGTAACAGAAAGCAACTTTGAACAGGCGGCGAAACTTCTTGTAGAAAGAATGACACATCACTGACATCTATAGCTATTGTCAGCATAATATTCCGTTTCAGCCGCCGGATAATTTCGTTTAGATCGGCAAGAACTCGCAAACAAAAGCGCGTAAAAGAGAACATGGTCATGGCTTTTTAGGATATCGTGTCGTCGTTTGATCTTATTTTCTAATTTGAAAAACTTCGAAGATGTTCTCTTTAACGCGCTCTAATTAGCTCAGACAGCTTCACTTTTGGGCACCGGTATGGGAATGGGAATCCGGCCACAGAAACATCTTAATGTAATAAAAAAAC
>JBFESJ010000106.1:0-12300 GCA_041548585.1 Desulfobacterales bacterium
CGGCAATGCTGTGGGCACGTCGCGGGCTGTCCTGAACACAAAAATTTTTTACATAATAGCCGAGTTCGGCCAGTGAGGCAGCGGCTGAACCACCGGCAAGACCGGTACCCACCACGATGATATTATATTTTCTTTTGTTGGCCGGATTGACCAGTTTAAGCTCAAAACGGTGTTTATCCCATTTTTCTGAAAGTGGACCTGAAGGAATTTTTGCGTCAAGCTGCATGGCGATCTCCTTATACTAATAGCGAAACATAAACCGGAATAAAACCAAACCCGATCCCGACAATCAGACTGAATACCAGGCTCAGTCCCCTTAAAAAGGGTGTGTATTTCGGATGATTGGCGCCAAGGGTCTGAAATGCACTCCAAAATCCATGGCTGACATGAACCGCCGCAATGATCATGGCAAAAGTATAAATCACTACATAGCTTGGCTGTGCAAATGCATTCGATACAATCTGAAAAATGGTTGTATGGGTTTTATCCACAAAATGAAAATTGAGCAGGTGGTAAATAACAAACAAAAGTAGAATAACACCGGTGTACGGCATGGTTGCCGATCCAAGCGTTCGTCCGCCCGCACGTTTATTGACGGCATATCGTTCGGGTCTGGATTTGAAATTCTGATAAAAAAGGAGCAGACCCGTAGAAATATGGATAACGGCAAAAATTAAAAGGCCCCATTCCGCCAATGTAAGGAGAGGCCCTAAAGAATGGAGATGTTCCGCGTAGGAATTAAAAACATCTTTACCCATATAAATGGTCAGGTTGCCGGCAAGATGCAACACCAGAAAAACACAGAAAAAAAGGCCGGTAACCGCCATCATCAGCTTTTTCCCTAAAGAACTCCCGAAGGTATTGGTGAACCAATTCATTTTTTCCTCCGATATGTTGAACGTATTATGACATTAATAACGGCGGAACAAAACCGTGTTTAACTACTTCTTTATAGCCATTAAAAACATTAAAATGCTCGTCAAGATCAAACAAAAAAAGTTATTCTTTTTTAGCTGGGCTGTCAACATAATTCTCAAGCCACCAGGCATCCCATTCTGTTTTCATAATGCTTTGGGCGATGGCCTGTCCGGTTTTGGTCTCCAAACGCTTTAAAGCGAACGGAAGCCACTTTTTTGGGGGGTCGTATCCGATATCCGAAAGGGTTTTTAAGTCTAGAATAAGCGCCAGTTGATCTGCATCATGTGCAAGTTTGGACTCCATGGATCGACGTTCATTAAATTCCGTGATCAGATCAGCGAGTGTGGTGCCAAACGGCAAACTCTTGGTTATATGCTTCACGGCTTTGTTTTCATTTGCCGTCACATATTTTTTCTGGACATAATTCAGGTCGCCGGTTTTTGCCTCCGGAAGATCGTGGACCAGACACATGGCGATCAGCTTTAAGGCATCAATATCCGGCTCCATTTGAGCCATGACAAAGGCAATGAATGAAACACTAAATGAATGCTCAGCCACGGATTCCTTACCTGCACCCAGGAAATGATAGCCCGATCTGGGGATTTCTTTTAAAATGTTTGCCTTAAACAGCAGTTTTGCGATATTTTTCATAAAAGCACCCTTGGCCTATGGATGGATTGATGACGAATTTGGTTAATTTTTATCGGAAACAAATGCCACCGTTCTATCTCTTTTAATATATTGACACAGACCGTTATTTTGAGAAACACTAAAATAGATCCGATTACCATTTTATATGTGTATTTACAGCTTGTTTCAAAAGCAACATAAAAATAAATGAAAACCTTGGGAACAACCAAATTTCTTGACACCAAAACCAGGTTCATATAGTTCAGTGGTCGGGGAGTTTTTGTTTGTTAAATCGCTTTATGGATCATGTATACTATCAAATCGTGTAATCACGCCGGTCGAAGATGCCGCTGGCGGTGAGGCGGATAAACCTCGCGGCGAAAGGGTTGTAAAGAAGGGGTGGATTCCAATATAAAAATAGCGTTTGTGGATTTTTAAAAAGACATTTAAAAACGTCGATTATTTATAATACAATCTTATAACATATGGAGTTTTATATGAATTCTACAAATATAGATATACTCAACATGGTAATTCACGCAGGTCCAATGGTTAAATTTGTGCTGCTGCTTCTGCTATTTTTCTCAGTCACATCATGGGCAATCATGATCATGAAATATCGCTATATCAAAAAGGCATTTGCAGAATCGGCTGAATTTATTGATTTTTTCTGGAAGAGCAGGAATCTCTCCAACGCATTTTCCAAGGCCAAGCAGCTACGCGGCAGCCCCGTTGCCAGGATTTTTCGCGTAGGGTATGCGGAACTTAAGAATCTGAGCCGTTCCGGCACTTCAATGAAGCAAGAATCGAAACAAACACCAGGGGCCGAAAGCGCATCTTTGGGTGCAAGATTCACCGGAATCGGCAACGTTAAACGCGCCCTGCGCCGGGCCACGAACAGTGAAACGACCCGTATGATTCGAATGGTTCCGTTCCTCGCGACAACCGGAAACACAGCGCCTTTTATCGGATTATTCGGTACCGTGTGGGGTATCATGAGTTCTTTTCATGGTATCGGCCTCAAAGGTTCAGCCAGTCTTGCTGTCGTCGCTCCAGGGATTTCAGAAGCACTTATCGCAACAGCGGCCGGTTTGGCTGCTGCAATTCCTGCTGTCATCGCATTTAATCATTTCATGCAAAAGATAAGAATTATCGAGTCTGAACTGCAAAATTTTTCCGCAGATTTTCTAAATATTATTGAACGTGATATAATTAGCTAATGTCTCGGAAATTCTAATCTTCTATCGGTGGATAAAACAAACCATACTTTACACCCATTTGAGCATCTTCGTATAATTATGGTTTAAGGGAGAAAGAATAATGGCACTTGGAACGAACAGCGATCGCCTGATGTCAGATATTAATGTAACACCGTTTGTTGATGTTATGCTCGTTCTATTGGTTATCTTTATGGTAACCGCACCCATGATGATGCAGGGTGTAGACGTTGCGCTGCCGGAAACCACCTCACAACCGCTTGCTGCAAAAAAAGAGAATCTCGTCATCACCATCAACAACAAAAATCAAATATTCATCAACAATTACCAGGTCAACCTCGATTATCTCCAGGAAAAGCTAAAAAAGATTCTTGAAGGTCGAAAAGACCGGGAGGTCTATCTTCGGGCGGATCGGGAAATTGCTTACGGGTTTGTCGTTCGTGTT
The DNA here is from genome assembly GCA_041548585.1 of Desulfobacterales bacterium. Classification (GTDB taxonomy): domain Bacteria; phylum Desulfobacterota; class Desulfobacteria; order Desulfobacterales; family UBA11574; genus UBA11574. Next base: position 3,211 of record JBFESJ010000106.1, read on the forward strand.
ATGTCTGAAATAAAAGGGTCCGGGGTTGAAAATCTGGGCATGGTGACGGAGCCGATTCGTAAAAAAAAGAAAGGTCAGTAACAAAAAAAGCCTATATCTTCGCCCAGAGAAGCATACTTTGGTTATCCCCGGAGGGGATTTGCTTTGTTGGAAGTTCATTGAATTAATGAAATGACAAATTTCAAATAATTCCCAATGACCGAAATTCGAAAATACAACCAATGTCTCGCCCTGGAAGGTTTTGCTCATTGAATACTCGCCCTGTTAAATTCCGCCTAAAGGCGGACCTTCGCAAGGCGAGGGATTTAACAGGGTAAAAATTTGTGATTTTAGACACAAAACTCCAAGGTAGAGCCATCTATCTCTGACCTAGTCCAAAGGACTTAGGTTTGCAATGCAAAAAAACAAACTGATGAACAAAAGAACATATCCTCACACATACCCTGACGAGGAACGCGAACGCCGGACATTTTTTTTGAACTTCGCTGTTTCGTTCTTATGCCATCTGGTTTTTTTTGTAATCTTGATTTTTGCACCCGGCTATGCAATCAATAAAAGGCCTTCTTTGTCTTATATAAATGTTAGTCTAGTATCGTTGCCGGACTCGAAAAGCGCCCCGTCACCGGTAAAACAGGGGCCTGCGGAATCTAAAAGACCGTCCGCCGACGAAAAGAAAATCGAGGCTGTAACCATATCCGACAAAAAAATTCCTGAAACCGTTCAAAAACCTTCACCATCGATTTCCCTGAAGCCAAAGGAAAAAAAGGTTAAGCAGTCCCTTAAAAAAAAGACATTCAAAGCTGACAAGGTGGTTAAAAGTGCCATCAGCCGAATTGAAAAGAAAGTCGAAAAGTCGAGACCCGATCAGGTCAAAAAGGCAATCGCCCGTCTGAAAGATCAAGTCGAAAAGACCGGCCCCCCAAATCTGAGCAAACCGCAGGATACAAAAGGAACAGGCCCCCCCGGCGGAACCGGCACTGGCAGAAAAAAGGATTTGAAACTCATGGATATATATTTGGTCGAAATAGCCTTTCGGATTCAAAAAAACTGGTCATTCAACGAGCAACTGGCCGGAGGTCGTACGGATCTTGAAGCATGGGCAGCGATCAAAGTCATGCCGAACGGCGAAATAAAGGATACATGGTTCGATAAGAGATCCGGCAACAACTATTTTGATGAACAGGCAAAAAAAGCGATTATGAAGTCGAATCCACTCCCACCCCTACCAAAAGGGTATTGGCGCCCATACTTTGAAGCCGGTTTTCACTTTACGCCTTCAGGCATAAGTCAATAATTTGTGTTCAGTAGACACGGTCTGCAGGACGAAAAAAAGACTTTACATTTGAGGATTAAAGGAGTTTGCTTCTGTTATGAAAGGTTGTCGAACATTAATTGCTTGGTCGATCGCGACAGTATTTTTTCTGGCGATTCCCGGGGTGCCTCTGGCTGGATATGATTATATCGATATCACCCAACCTTATCTAAGAAAACTTCCCATTGCAGTCCCTTTTTTCAAAAAAATATCCACTGGAGATGATGCGACGCAGCTGTCAAGGACATTATCTGATTTGCTTGCCAGTACGCTTGATTTTACAGGATATTTTAAGATTATGGACCGAGAAGCTTTTCTTGTAGATCCGCAATCGAATGCCGGTTTTGCCAATGTCAATTTTCACGACTGGACCAGTGTCGGCGCGGAGCTTCTGGTTACCGGCGGTGTACTGGTAAAAGACAATTTGGTTGAAATTGAGCTTAGACTCTACGATACCTTCAAAGAAAAATTATTGGTTGGGAAAAGATATAAGGGATGGGTTAGTGATCAGAGAAGAATCATCCGTCGTTTCTGTAGTGAGGTGATCTACAGTCTGACCGGTGACCGGGGTATTTTTGACACTGAAATTGCCTTTGTTTCAACGAGTTCGGGTAATAAGGAAATTTATATCTGCGAATTTGATGGATACAATCCCCGGAGAGTGACGCATACCAATAGTATCACCCTCACCCCCGCATGGTCATCGGACGGAAAATGGCTTGCGTATACCTCATATGCTAAGGGCAAACCCGATCTTTACATAAAACATTTAAAAGAAAAGCGCGGAACTGTGATTTCGAAAAAGGGGGTTAACCAAACGCCTGGCTGGCATCCGAACAAATCTCTCCTGGCGGCGACGCTTTCATTTTCAGGTGATCCTGAAATTTATTTATTGACCGAAACCGGGAAAGTTATTAAAAGATTGACTAATAATAGGGGCATTGACGTATCACCCACCTGGTCCCCGGATGGCAAAAATATGGCCTTTGTTTCTAACAGATCCGGAACGCCCCAAATTTATGTAAAAAATTTAGACTCCGGTCAGACAAATAGATTGACGTTTCAGGGGCGCTATAATACGCAGCCCAGCTGGTCTCCCAAAGGAGATAAAGTGGCATATTCAGGTATGGAACATGGTCTCAACAATATCTTCGTGATTGGAATAGATGGCCAGGGTCCGATTCAATTGACACACAACGAAGGTGACAACGAATCACCGTCTTGGTCTCCGGACGGAAATCTTATCGTTTTCAGTTCAACGCGGGAAGGACCTTCCAGAATCTATGTTATGACAAGCTATGGAACAGACCAGAGACGGTTGCTCGCCCTGAAAGGTCAGCAGACACAACCAAAATGGTCACCTAGAATGACCCACAAATAAAGTGCTCCGTCTATCGGGAATTGTACAACCCTCTGAAATCATGGATCATGAAAACCGTAACAGATCTGTATCGCTCAACGATAATGATGAGGGGATGGGGTGTTGGAATAATTGGGATCAACGCTATAGATTCCCCTCACATATTGCGGGATGAGCGAAACGAATTAACTGGTAGATCAATAACATAAAAGGAGGAAACAATGCGAAGAAGATTATGGATAGTTTTGGCCCTGACACTTGTGATTCCAGGTTTGCTGTTCACCGCTTCATGTGCAAAAAAGGTAGTGAAGGAAGATACCACTGTGACCGAAGATGAGGCGGCTATCAAGGCAAGAGAGGCTGCTGAAAGAGCAAAACAGGAAGAGTTGGCGAGACAGCGGGCAATAGAAGAAGAACGGCTCAAGGAAGAAGCAAGACTAAAACAAGAGGACAGGGACAGGTTCCTAAATGAGAATATCTATTTTGATTTCGACAGTTCCACCTTAACCTCAGAGGCACAGAAACTTTTAACTAAAAAAGCAGAATGGCTCATGAATAATCCTGGTGCGATGTCAACCATCGAGGGACACTGTGATGATCGCGGCACCAATGAATACAACCTTGCGCTGGGAGACAGACGTGCAACAAGTACAAAGACGTTTTTAGTTGACCTTGGTGTTTCAGCATCACGCTTAACCACCATAAGCTATGGTGAAGAGCGTCCGGTAGATCCCGGTAAAAATGAAGAAGCCTGGGCAAAAAACCGAAGATGCCATTTTACCATAAACTAATTTAACGTCATAAAATTTCAATGCCGCTATAAGTGGAAACAACAAAATTATTTTGGTGGCTAAACCATTATAGGGTCGGGGCGTTTTTATGGGTTAAATCCCTCCATGAAGATAGAAACACCCCGCCCGTTTAGCCGAGTATAAACCAAAATGCAATATTAACATACTGGAAAAACGCTGCTATTTTTCCAGTTCCCAAGCAATGGGTTAAGACCCCGACTTCAATCCTGCCATGAAAAAAAGAGTATTAATTCTATTATCAGGTATGATCGTCTTGACCGGATGTGCGTTGCAGCACGATGTAATCACGCTGGACAACCGCCTGGCTCAATCGGAACAGCGCTATACGGAAGCGGAACAAAAAAACAAACAACTTGAAGCCAAATTAGATGAATACCGCAAAACCCGGGAGCAGTCCGATAAAGAGCTCAGAAGTAAAACTGCCGGCCAAAATGCAAACATCGATCAACTCCAAGAAGAAATCCGAATATTAAGTGGAAGACTTGAAGAGACACAATATTTATTGAAGCAGAAAATAAAGGCATTTGAAGAATTATCTGAAAAAAGAGAAAATAAATTAGAAACCATTGATAAGACCACAAATTTAAATAAAGACCGTATCGCACGCCTGGAGCAGTATCTGAATTTTGAATCTACAGAGCCTGGGCAAAAACCTAAACCGGTTTCAGATACAGCACCCACAAAACAGGTTAAAAAGAAACCTTCAGAAGATGATGTATACCTGTCTGCAAAAAAAGCGTATGATAAAGGTGACTTTAACACCGCGCGGAAAGGATTTAAAAACTTCATAAAACAATATCCGAAATCAAAAAATGCCGACAATGCCCAGTTTTGGATCGGCGAAACCTACTATCGCGAAAAATGGTATGAAAAAGCGATCTTGGAATACCAGAAAGTTATCGAAACATATCCAAAAGGGAATAAAGTGAAAGCTTCACTTTTGAAACAGGGATTCGCCTTTTCTAATCTGGGGGATAAAGCGAATGCGCGCCTGATCTTATCGGAACTTATAAAAAAATATCCGAAATCAAATGAGGCTAAAATCGCCGACCGCAAATTAAAAGGACTTACACCTTGATGGGTTGTTCCCCAAACGAAAATCTCTTTGAGCGCTCGTTGAAACGTTTTTTGGGAATAAATCTTTGCGAGGTGAAAGAAACGCGATTTCAACATCAAGAAAAGAGCGTGGAATGATAAAAGTTATCGGTATAGATCCGGGCTTATCTGCGACAGGTGTTGGAATTGTCAAGGGAACGGGGATTAAAGTTGACGGGTTTTCCTTCGGCAGTATTCATACTTCAAAAAATCTTCCTTTACCGAGCCGCCTTGATCAAATCTTTTCAAATCTTCTTAGGGTCTTGAAGGACGAAAAGCCTGACCTTATGGTTGTGGAAGATGTGTTTTCCGTTGATAAATTTCCAAATGCAGGGATAACATTGGGCAAAGTTACAGGTGTTGTCCTCCTTGCAGGATGCCGAATGGAGGTGCCTGTCATCGAAGTCCCCGTTCGTGAATCCAAACAAGTATTGACCGGAAACGGCAATGCATCTAAATTTCAGCTTGAAAAGGCCGTGCGAAGTCTATTAAAGTTGACGACGCCTATTCGGCCATATCACGCTTCTGATGCCATGGGTTTGGCGCTTTTGGGATTGTTCCGTTATAATGACGGTTATGCCCAAAGGATAAAGGAAAAAGGGAAAAAAACGGGACGCAATGATCGGTTATCTTGAAGGAAAACTTTTAAGAAAGGGGGATGATCGGATACTTGTTCTGGCAAATCAGGTTGGGTATGAAGTTTTACTCCCTGCATTTGTGATGGACACCATTAGAGCAAAGTCTGTCGGCGACCCGGTTTCACTTTATATTTACCACCAGCAGACCGAACGTCAGCCAAAGCCGGTTCTGATCGGTTTTAATCTTGAGGTTGAGAAAGAATTTTTCCAATATTTTATTTCTGTCGAAGCCATCGGCGCCTTGAAGGCGGTAAAAGCCTTAGGCATTCCCGTTCGTGACATCGCAAGAGCCATAGAATCAAAAGATCTTAAAACGCTTAAGCAGTTGAAAGGTATCGGCGACCGGACGGCACGCAAGATTATTGCCACCCTTGAAGGGAAGATGGATAAATTTGCACTAATCCGAAAGTCCCCAAAAGAAGAAGTTCCTATCGTCGAGGATTTATCTCAGCAGGTTTTGGATTTACTTGTAGATCAGCTGGGTTACAAGAAAAAAGACGCAAAACAGATGATTATCGATGCCATGAAGCGGAACAGCACCATATCAACTCCGGAAGAACTCTTTGAAGAAGTTTATCGTGGAGAAGATGCTCGAAGCTGATTGACAACTCCACAGTTTTATCTAACGCTTTGAACGGCAAACTAAAATGACGGACGACATACTTACACATTCTTCCGACAAACAAGGCATTCTTGCGGGAGCCTGTCTCCCGATTGACCAAGAACCGGAAATTCTGTCCTTAAGACCGGAAAGATTCGCAGATTACGTCGGCCAATCCGAAGTCGTTGAAGCGCTTAAGATTGCACTTGAAGCAGCGTTGCAGCGTGAGGAGCCGGTTGATCATATCCTCTTTCATGGTCCACCCGGACTTGGAAAAACCACATTGGCGCATATTATCGCAAACGAAATGGGGGGCAACCTTACTGCGACGTCCGGCCCTTCCCTTGAAAAAGGCGGAGATCTAATCGGCATTCTTACCCATTTAGAAGACAGGGATATTCTGTTCATTGATGAGATTCACAGGACCCCGAAAATTGTAGAAGAATTTTTGTACCCCGCAATGGAAGACTTTGCCGTCGACTTTGTGTTTGACAAGGGGATCCATGCCCGAAGTCACAGATACCGTTTGAACCGTTTTACACTGGTTGGCGCTACCACCCGGGTTGGCCTTTTATCTGCCCCTTTGCGTGATCGCTTCGGTATTTTCAGGAGTCTTGATTTTTACAATGAAGCGGATCTTGCAAAAATTATCCGACGTTCTGCCGCTCTACTCAAGGTCACCGTGGATGATGAAGGTGCAAAAGAGCTTTCAACTCGATCCAGAGGAACGCCACGGATTGTAAACAGGCTTCTTAAGCGTGTTAGGGATTATTCACAGGTTCGTGCGGACGGAATTATTACAAAAAAGACCGTTGAAGCCGCACTGGTGTTAGAGGGTGTAGATGAAAAGGGATTAACCGATCTTGACCGCAGATATTTGAAAACAATTATCGAATTTTATAAAGGCGGTCCGGTGGGCATTGAAGCCATCGCAGCGACCCTTCAGGAAGAAACGGATACACTTGTGGATGTTATTGAACCGTATCTTTTGAAAATCGGGCTCGTCACAAGAACATCTTCCGGAAGAAAGGCTTCAGAAGCGGCGTATAAGCATTTTGGATTTAGCTTTCAGAAAAGAATGTTTCAATAATTGATGGTTTTGTAAAAAATTACAAAAAACGTATTTTTGCGAATCCGTCAACCAACAAAATTGAACCATTCATCACTATATTATGTCGATCATTACACTTCTAACGGATTTTGGCACTGAGAATGTCTACGTCGGTGTCATGAAAGGTGTAATCCTTTCTCTTAACCCTTCGGCCGTGATTGTTGATATCTGCCATGATATCGATCCACAGGACGTGGTTGAAGCCGCCTATCTCATAAAATCTTCCTACAGATATTTTCCTGAAAGAACGGTACATGTTATTGTTGTAGATCCAGGGGTCGGGGGGGATCGTGCAATCGTTGCAATTGAATTGACGGGCCATATTTTCCTCGCACCGGATAATGGCGTTTTAACCCTTTTAATAGATGAAGGAGAGATTGACGCAAGTGTTCGCGTGGAGAATACCCGTTACTTTTTAAATTCCATAAGCCAGACCTTTCATGGCCGGGATATCTTTGCGCCCGTAGCCGCCCATATATCCAAGGGGGTTAATATAAAAAAATTAGGTCCACCCCTGGATCAACAAGATCTTAATCGTGTGAGCATTCCAAAACCATATCTTTCCAATGCGGGTGAATTGGCAGGAAAAATTATATCCATTGACCGTTTTGGGAACTGCATTTCTAATCTTGATGTAAACTGTCTTAAAAAATTTGTTAAAAACGGCTCTGAAAAAAAACTTGAAATCAAAATAGGTAAAACTGTAATAAAAAATTTATCTCACAGCTATACAGACGAACCACCAGGGGATCCTCTTGCAATTATCGGGAGCTTCGGATACCTTGAAATTGCGCTGAATTGCGGCAATGCCTGCCGCAAATTAAACGTTGAAAAAGGAGACACCATTACTTTGAAATTAAGGGCTGGTAAAAAAACAAGTTAGCGGAATTGGCGCTCAGATTGTATCAGCTCTATGTCGGGAGATGCATCGTGAAAAATATATCGCAGGACTTTTCCATCATTGACAAAGAATTAACCGTAGATGGTACAATCTCTACCAGTGGAAGGCTTATCGTTAAGGGTGTCGTGAAAGGTGCGGTTATTGGAGAAAATGTTGTCATCGCCGAAGAAGGATCTGTTTACGCGGATACGAAGGTTGTAAGCATCACCATCGGCGGAACTTTTGAAGGGGAAATCAGAGCGTTGAAAGAGTTGATCCTATTATCAACCGGAAAATGTACAGGCAAAGTTGTCTGTAAGGATTTAGTGATAGAAACCGGTGGAATTTTGAACGCTCAGGTAACTTGCCTTTCTGCTAAAGATGCCGGTATAGACATCAAAAATGAAGACACGATATTCTAAAAGTGTCCATCCATAAATCTATATTGGCCACAAATTAAGTTTCCAATGCAGAAATTAGCAATTTTTCGCAAGGTCAATGAAATCAAGGAATTACGCGGAGGCGTACAAGTGGTACACCGCACAAGTAATTCCGCAGATTGACGCAGAGATTGCGGAAAAGGGCCATTTCTGGATGGAAACTAACACTGATTGGACATCATAATGCTCAAAAAAATAATTTCCGGCGGTCAGACCGGCGCCGACCAGGCTGCCCTCGATGTTGCCATTAACCTCGGAATTCCACATGGTGGCTGGATACCCAGGGGGCGGATAACAGAAATCGGCGTTTTGGATAATAAATATAAGCTCAAAGAGATGGAAACCACCAGCTATAACAAACGGACCGAACAGAATGTCATAGATTCTGACGGCACGCTGATCATATCGTATGGTAGGCTCACCGGCGGATCAGATTTTACCCGTGAAATGGCACTCTTACATCATCGGCCTTGGCTTCACATCGATCTAAACAAGACCGGCGCCTTTCAAGCCGCAGGAAAGATCAAGTCATGGATCACTGAAAATGAAATCGAGGTTTTGAATGTTGCAGGCCCCAGAGCGAGCAAAGACCCGGGAATATACCAGGCTACGGTCGATATTATAGAAACTGTTTTTTATCTGGATCTCATAGATGACACCTTACACGCATCTTTTACCGTTACGCCCAAGCGCCGTGCTGAAATGGAAAAAGAGATCCTGCCCCAAACCGTTGAGGAGGCTGCGAATAAACTTCTATCAAAACTGTCGCTGAGAGATAAAACCATGATCGCAAATATTCCCAAAGACAATTTGACGGATCTTTATCACTCGCTCGAAGACG
>JBFESJ010000107.1:0-12176 GCA_041548585.1 Desulfobacterales bacterium
CAGCGATCATGGAAGCGATGATTGAGATCGCACCGAGCAGCAGCGGAAATTCTGTTGCCATGGGGATTTTCGGGAAAAGAAGATGACCGATGAGCATGGCGGCAACCGCCGTAACTGCATAGGTCTCAAAAAGGTCGGCAGCCATACCGGCGCAGTCACCCACATTGTCTCCAACATTGTCGGCAATTGTAGCCGGGTTTCTGGGGTCGTCTTCAGGGATACCGGCCTCAACCTTACCGACCAGGTCTGCGCCGACATCGGCGCCCTTTGTGAAGATCCCGCCGCCCAGCCGTGCGAAAATCGAAATCAGGCTGCCGCCAAAACCAAGGGCTACCAGGGCGATAACGTCATGGGTTACGGCATAATAACCTGCTGTGGCTGTTAACGCCAGGCCGGCCACGATCATACCGGTAACAGCACCGCCTTTAAAGGCCATAGAAAGTCCGGCCGCAAGCCCTTTTTTTGCAGCCTCTGCTGTTCTGACATTGGCGATTACCGATACCCGCATACCGATATACCCTGCAAGAAATGATGCCGTTGCACCGACCAGAAATCCAATGGCGGTCTTTGCCCCAAGCGTGGCAAAGATGATAATGAAAATAATCGCACCGGCCGTACCCATACTTTTGAGCTGGCGGTTCAGATATGCAATCGCGCCCTCTTTAATAGCGCCGGCGATCTCCTGCATCCTTTCATTTCCGGCAGGCGCTTTTTTGACAACTCCGGCCAGCATAATCGAAAAAAGTACTCCCACAACGCCGACCAGCGCGCAAAACAACGGTAAATTGTTTAATACAGATTCCATTTTCCCTCCATCTGAAATATTTAGCTTAAAATTACAATTCTTCTATTATTGAATCTGTTCATTCCTTCCTTTGTACCTTTACAAAGGATTGTAACGACAGCATCCTTGGCCGCGGTAATGATATGGCCTAGCACTTTTCTTTCTTCTAAAGTAAATTTGCCCAGAACATAATCAGCAGCACCGTTACCGGCCTCAGGCCGCCCGACACCCATACGAAGACGCGTAAAATCACCTCCGCCGAAGGCATCTATGATTGATCTAACACCTTTGTGTCCCCCATCCCCTCCTTTCTCTTTTATTTTTAATCTTCCAAATGCAAGGTCTATGTCGTCATGAACAACCAGCATATCCTTGCATAATATCCTAAAATATCTTGCAATTTTCTGAATCTGGGGCCCGCTTCTGTTCATATAGGCCATGGGTTTTACAAGTATAACCTTAACATCATTCACCGATCCGGTGCCGAATCGGGTATCAAACTTTCGTTTTTCGAGGGCAATAGAAAAAGCGTCTGAAACTTTATCCACAACCATAAAACCGGCATTGTGACGGGTTTTGGAATAGGTCTCGCCGGGATTCCCCAGTCCAACCACCAAGCGTAAACGTCTATGCGGCATAAATAATACCTGTATAACTATTCTTCGCTGCCGGCTTCGGGTGTTTCTTCATCTTCTTTTTCAGCAGCTTCCTCTTCGACCTCCTCTTCCTCTTCCGGTTCTTCTTCTTCAAGCTTCGGACTGAGTAGTGTTACCACTGTATAGTTATCATCTTCTAATATCTCAATTTCACCTTCTAAGGAAATTTTCCCAACATGAATAGAATCTCCGATTTCAAGATCAGTAATATCAATCTCTATGGAATCCGGCACTTCTAAGGGTAGACATTCCACCTCGAGTTCACGCCTTATGATCTGCAAAATACCGCCAAGCTCTACACCCGCTGATTTACCCGTCGTTACAACAGGAACTTTAACCTTTATCTTTTGATCCATGTTTATTTCGTAAAAATCGATATGCAGAAAATCCCGAGAAACCGGATGGACTTGTAGTTCTTTTATCATTGCGGGTCTGGTGAAAGTTTTACCATCCTCATAAACAACAAGATTAAAAAGAACCTGACCGGCCCCACTTCCCTTCAAAACCAAGTCCAGATTACTTTGACTTACTGAAAGCAGAACCGGTTCTGTTTTCGGTCCGTAAAGCACGGCAGGAATCTGCCCTGTCTGCCTGAGTCTTCGTGCAGGCCCGTTGCCCGTCGTGGTTCTTGTATTTGTTTTTAGTTCTATTAATTCCAAAATATATTTATCCTCCTTAAAAAGACTTTTAGACTTTTATACAAAGAGAGACGTCACCGAATCTCCCCTGAAACTGCGGACAATCGCTTCGCCAATCAGCTCCGAAATGGTGAGCACTTTTATTTTTTTACAGGCTTTGGCATTTTCTCTCAACGGAATGGTATCTGTCACAACCAAGGTTTTTAAAGGTGAGCCCTCAATCCTTTCAATAGATGGGCCCGACAAGACAGGATGCGCACAAGAGGCATGGACCTCCTTGGCACCATTTCTCATAATCGCTTCTGCGGCTTCAATCAACGTACCGGCGGTATCGACCATATCGTCAAGAATAACAACGACTTTCTCGGCAACATCACCGATGACAGCCATTGCCTTGGCTTTATTGGGAGCTTCTCTACGTTTATCAATGATAGCAAGACCGGCGTTAAGGCGTTTTGCAAAGGCTCTCGCCCTTTCAACGCCGCCGGCATCCGGAGACACGATGACAAGGTTTTTATTAAAACTATCCCTGATATAATCGATAAGAACCGCAGCGGCAAAGAGATTGTCCACCGGAATATTAAAAAAGCCCTGAATCTGCCCGGCATGAAGATCCATTGTTATGATCCGGGTCGCACCGGCAACCGTCAGCATATCCGCCACCAGTTTGGCGCTGATAGGGACGCGCGGGGCGACCTTCTTGTCTTGGCGGGCATAACCGTAATAGGGTATTACCGCTGTAATGCTGGCAGCCGAAGCCCGTTTGAAGGCATCGATCATCAGGAGCAGTTCAACCAGGTTTTCGTTTACAGGACAACAGGTAGACTGGATGACAAAAACATCTTTAGACCTCACATTTTCATCGATTTCAATCTGAATCTCTCCGTCACTGAATCTCTTAACTTTTTCGCCGCCTAAAGGGACATTTAGATAGTCACATATTTTCTTGGCGAGATCCGGATTTGAGTTTCCAGCAAATATTATAAAATCAGCCATTTATATTACCATCCAGCATTCCTGAACGCTTCATTTTTTTAAATGAAACCGTCCATAAATTAATCTGACAATTTCCAAACGAACAAAAATTGGCTGGGGCGGGAGGATTCGAACCTCCGAATGCAGGAACCAAAATCCTGTGTCTTACCACTTGACGACGCCCCAGAAAGGAAGATGCAAGATGTCTGAATCATGATACCTGCATCCGATATCTTAACTCCCTGGTCCCCGACCCCTAAATTCTGTACCCTGTATCTGGCATCATCTATCCTGCATCATCTATCCTGAATCCTGCGTTATCATATCTGCAAGATACATTTGCCATTTATCGATACGAGAGAGCGCATGACGTGCTTTTAAGGCTTTATTTGAATCAGAAAAAAGACCGAATGTGGTCGGCCCGCTTCCCGCCATTAAAGCACCCAGTGCCCCATGGCTTAAAAGCGCCGTTTTAACAGTATTTATAACAGGGTACTTCGATGCCGTAACAGCTTCAAGATCATTGCACAAATGACATCTCGGATCAAAACGCTGCTTGTTTAAAAGGAAACTTTTAAGTTTTTTTTTACACTTTGTCAATCCCAAATTCAGTTTTTTATAAACCTCGGCTGTTGAAACACTGAACCCTGGGAAAACCAATAATATCTTTAGATTTTTAAGCCCTTGGTAAGCCTCCAGTTTCTCACCGACTCCGGAAGCGATTGCCGGTCTCCGGAAAATAAAAAAGGGGACGTCGGCCCCGATTGAAAGCCCCATGGACATGAGTTCTTCTTTTGAAAACGGATAGCCGTAATAGCGGTTTAACCCTAAAAACACAGCAGCGGCATTGCTGCTTCCCCCGCCAAGACCCGCTGCAACCGGTATCTGTTTTTGAATGGAAATTTTTACACCTTCATTTTTCTTGAGCGTCTTTAAAAAAAGGCGTGCCGCACCAAAGGCAAGGTTTGTGTCATCTTCGGGAACCAGGGGATGATTACATGAAACAGCGATATCCTTAACGCCGAAGGTGAGTGAAATCGTATCGTTAAGTCCGATACAACACATCAGGGTAATCAGGTCATGATAGCCGTCAGGCCTTTTTCCTAAAATCTGCAAAAAAAGGTTCACCTTGGCAGGAGAAAGAATTTTCATACGCTATTCTGGCTATCCTTTCTCTTTGATATATATCATCCGCAGATCATACAATATGTTCTTAAGCATTTTCTCTTCGTCTTCTGTTAAATTCCCTTGGGTTTTTTCTTCCAACATACCCAAAATATCTATGGTTTGTTTGGCAAGCGGCAGGTTCTTTATCTTTTCCCCGGTGGAAGGGTCATCCATGACACCTAAGTGTACCAGCACTGAATGATTCAAAGAAAAAATAAAGGTTGCAAAATTAATTTCCGGAAGCTGAAAGTCTTCTTTATCTTCCTCAGCTGCAGCAGCTTTTTCAGGTTCTTCGGCCTTGGCCTTTTCATCTAAAGGTTTGGTTTTTTCTTCTGTTGCCTCCTGATCCTTATCCCCTTCCGCAAATATCCTCTTGTCTTTAATAATAAAATCTTTTTTATCCGGCATGTCCCATCTCCTGTCTGTTTACGGTTTTAAAAATGATATTGATTTAACAGAGAAAATAGATCTTTTCAACTATATTCATAACAACTTAAGACAGATTTTTAAAAGCATTCACTTAACCGCTTGCACCATGTCAAGATATATGTTTAAAGATCTCTTACCTGAAGCTCATTTTATGATGCTTTTTTATCTGATGTTCGCAATGAAGGATCATCAATATTCGCTTGAATAAAACCTGGCCAAGTGACACCGGACACGGTTTCAGTAAAACATAAAATTTCTGAATCTCACATGCAAGTGAGCCTAAAAAAAGTGACAACAGGATGGACATCGCCAAAAGTATAATACCATCAAAAGGTCTGGCCTGGCCGGAACTCATACCGGGGATCCTTGTTAAACGATACAAGCGCTTCATTGCAGACGTAAAATTAGCAGATGGTGAAGTGGTCACCGCCCACTGCCCCAATTCAGGGAGCATGCAGGCATGTTGTTCGCCCGGCAGGCCGGTCTATCTGTCGTTTCATGATAATCCCAAACGAAAGTTAAAATACACGTGGGAACTCATAGAAATGCCCACATCCCTTGTGGGTATCAACACTCTGGTTCCCAACAGATTGGTTGCAGAATCCATCAAGATCGGCGAGGTTGCAGATCTTAACGGCTACCATAGGGTTGATCGAGAAGTCAAAACCTCCAAAAATACCCGGCTCGATATTCTTTTGAGTAAGGGAGATAAAAATCGATGCTTTGTAGAAATTAAAAACTGCACCCTTGTAAAAGATGGGGTTGCATTTTTCCCAGACGCGGTAACATCAAGAGGGCTCAAACACCTGGCGGAACTTTCCGGCCTGATTTCCGACGGGTTTCGCTGTGTGATGTTCTATGTCATACAGCGGATGGACGCAAACATATTTCAACCCGCCGATCATATCGATCCTGAATACGGTAGGGCGCTAAGACAGGCTGTCGAAAAAGGTGTCGAAATTTTGGTCTATGACACGCGAATCAACCTAAAGACGATAAAATTAAATCGAAAAATACCCTACAAGTTATGTAATGTAAAGAATCCCCCGCGATGCGGGGCAGGCACGGCCCATCGAAGATCCCGCATTGCAGGGGAGGACCCGACTTTTTATGATTAAATAAAAACTTCGTTAAGGTGTTGAGTGGTTCACGCAGGAAACGATAAACTCACCAATCTTTTCTGCTGATATTCCAAAAAGCGCCTTCATCTCCACAAGTTCAAGATGCCCGTCGTCCCACTTCACACTGTTTTCCTGAACAATATTTTTAATTCGTTCATATTTTCCGCCAAGGGCCTTTATCTTGACAGCAAGCGGCACATTTTCTATAAAGGATATATTCAAAAGCAATATATTTTCAATCAGATTCGGCATATCAGGAGAAGTGGATATAATCGGGATAACAATGATGCTACGGTCATCCTTTCGGCCGATGCCGATATAGACATTTCCTTCCCGAACAATAATTCTCTTGGTCCCTTTAAGCAAATTGTCGGTTTCGACTCTGGACGGAATCGGTTTTAATACACCGTCTTTTCTTATGATCTCAATGGTTGTCTGTTCTGTCGGTTCGCCGAGAACATTCAAACCGCCGATTCTATACAGGATGGCCCCTTCTATACCCGAAACGATCTCCTGTAGATTTTTAAGAACAAGAATATTTTTGTTAATCAACTGGAGGGTGCTGATGTTGTATTCAGCCAATGTATCGAACAGTATCCCTTCCAGCTTATCGCTGATACGGCTTGTCCCCACGGTGACGGTTTTGGCCTGGTGCCGGATGGCATCCACTGGTCGAGACATGCAGTTAATCGATTCCCCCAAGCACCTAAACAACGTGTTCAGCATGTTCAGGGCGGTTCCTTTCTCGCCAAAATCTATTTCAAAATCAGATACCGGTAGCCGACCCGACAGATATTTAAGTAAGAGGGTCAAATCTGATGCTGCTTCAATCCCCATGGCAATAGGAAACCTGTTGGCAGCTTTTTTTCTTCTGAATTCTTTATAGAAAACAGCGATTTTTTCCCTGAAGGGTTTTTCCAGGACGAGTTCATAAACATTCTTACCCTTTTTGGCATAATCATCCACTGTGCTCTGAATATCTTTATTGAACTCGTAAAAAAATTGTGATCCCTCATTGATTGCCATCGCCGCATAGTACCCCCAGATATGCCCCACCAGGGTGTTCAAAATGGGCGCAAAATGTTCACTGACCACGGGAACGTGAAACACATCCGATGCATGGGGTTCAAACCTGTCTTCACCCTCATCGGCAATAACCACCGGCGTCGCTTTGTGGGCCTGAAATATTGCCGTATCCTTTATAATATCACGGATAACCGCACCTCTTGCTCCAGCGGTGCATACAATGATCAACGGCTCTGATGAAAGATCAATGTGTTTTTTATCCTCAATAAAATCAGACGAAATCGTCTTATAGCACAGCTCGCTCAGCTTGATCCGGATTTCATCCGCCGACGCCTTGTTGGGACCGCTGCCCACGGCGGCCCAGTATGTTTTGGTTGTGGCAAGCTTTTTGGCGGAATTTCCGATCTTGTTGTGCATGGACAGAATCGTTCTCATGTGACCGGGCAGCTTGAGAAGCTGTTTTATTTCCGCTGAAATAAAATCATTCCGCCGTCGCCCTAGAAGTCCGGCAATTTTAAGCCCTAAGATCGCTCCAGCAACGATCTGCGAATAGAATGCCTTTGTTGAAGCCACCGACATCTCGACATCCCGGCCACTGCTGGTGTACATGACGCCGTCAACCTTGAAGGTAATATCGGAATCCCTGCGGTTAACAATGGCCATGGTGTAGGCGCCGCGCTCTTTCACCATATCCACCGCACGATTGGTATCTGTTGTTGTTCCGGACTGGCTTATGGCAATCACAAGGGCATCTGCCATGCTGTTTGGTGCATCCGTATCACAAAGTTTGAATCCGCTCAGTTCCGATGCTTTCAGTGCACCAATATAAAACGACGGATCGTGCATGTAGTAATTCAAAATGTCTGCACATACCAGTGAGGCCACACCGGCAGTCCCCTGGCCGACAAAAAAGATCCGTCGTATTTTGTTGTCCGCCAGGGCATTTTGCAACGTTTCAGGAAATGCCTTTTCATCCAAAGCGATAACATAGTCCTCACCGTTATCATCTTTGATTTTCCACCGGTTCTGAAGGGTTTTCTCCACAGAAATCGGAGATTCTGAGATTTCTTTTAAAAAATAATGGGGAAATTCCTGGCGGTCGATATCTCTTGAAGTAATTTCAGTGGCCTTAATATCCTTTTCCGTTAAAGTAACCGGTGTTCGGTCATAATACATGGCCTTAATACCGTCTATGCCCCCGGCAGATTCCTGGTTTAAGATGAAAATCTGCCCCTGGGTCAAGTCGTTTTTTCCTTGAACTTCTTTTTCCCCGTCCATCTTTAAAAAAAAGGGCGTCTCTTCGACCAATCCATAAACCTCTGAAGAAGGTACGTAGTGATCCTTTGCAATACCAACAAAGATGGCCTGTCCGCTCCCTTTTTGGGCCAAAAAAAACCTGCCGGGCGCCAGGTCGGTATGCATGGATATGGCATGCGACCCCTCAAAGTCATTTACAGCCAGCCGGAAAGCTTCTTCCACATCAAAACCTTGCTTAACGTAGGTTTCGATTTGAAGCGGAATGATCTTGGTATCCGTGGTGATATCTTTATGTGTAAAGCACCCCTGCCGTTCATGTTCTTTTTTCAGGTCAAGATAATTGTCGATATCTCCATTCAGGCACGCGTGGATGATACCGCTTGGCGGCGTCTGATTGCCTGACATTTTATTGTCAACGGGGTGACAGTTCGGTTCGTTGATGGCACCCACCGAGGCCCAACGGGTGTGGGCGGAAATCGTATGGTATTTATGGGGAAATTTGATCAATATTTGCAGAATGTCATCGTCTTTGATCTGTTTTCGTATAAAACGAATATTATCTCCAAGACGTCCGACTTCCGCGGCAATTTTATATGTCAATGCAAGGGTAACACGTTTTTGGCTGTTTTCATCTTTTGTCTGGCTTATGCTTATTCCCGAGTTAATGAGAACGTCCTGATCTGAACGCGCTTTTAACTGTTTAAGAAGATTTGCCTTTTCAATGGTCTCTTTGAATCTGTCAAATTCAGTACCATCAAGAATAAACATCATAGAAATGCCTGCCGAATCGCGGCCCCGAACCTCGAGTCGGTCGATACTGTTCAGCACGGCATTGATTTGTTTGAAGATATTTACAACATCCATATCTGGATTTTCGTTGTCATATCCTAAAAGATTTTCTATCTTTTTAATGTTTCCGGCGATTTCAGAAGTAAGGCACCAGGCAATGTCTTTTATATTATCGATACGCCCTAACAGAATGTCGACATCTCCGGATTCAAGGTGCCCCATATGATCGGTTACAAATTTTGATTCTGAGTCGACGATTTCAGAAAGGCGGTCGGCGAATTTTGAAAGTTCATTCTGGCGTTGCCTGTCGATGAAAAAATTATAAAAAGAATCATTTTCTTTTAACGTATGGACCACGTGCAAAAGCGCATCGACATCTCCCTGACCGCCCAAATAGTTATCTTTAAAACACAATTCAGTTTGTCTGCAGTTCTGAAACCTGCGTGCCTCGACCTTTTTGAGCAGATCATTCAAATCGGCGACATTGACACGATTGCCTGTTTTTTTCTTGTTCTTAAAGGAGACAATCCCGGTTAATCCGCAGCACAGTGTATTATCACGGCACGGAAAAAATACAATGGAGCGGTTCGGCACGCTGTACATGTGCTTTCCAAAATAGACGTCGGATAAAAAACAATCAAGGATTCGGTTGCATAACCGTTTGATAATATAACATGTCTTTTTTATAAATTTCATTGAACTTCCCAAGATTACATTTTCTGATACAATTCTTTAATCTTGTCCCGTGTCACTATCTGTTTCCAGTCGTTTCCCAAGGCGTTTTCCCAAAGGGGCTCTAAAACAAGGGCGACATCAACCATTTTTTCCAGTTTATCGCTTCCGACATCGGTTATCAGATTTCGGGGAAGCGTAATATTATGTTTTTTCATCATTTCACGAAACTCGTGAACCCCTTCGGTGTAATAGTCTTCAAGGTAGTCAAAAACGATGCAGTTTCCAATTCCGTGATGAATTCCCAATACAAATGAAAGACCGTATGAAAGCGCATGGCATACCCCCACTTGTGAGTAGGCAATGCTCATACCGCCACAATATGACGCCATCATCAGTTTATCGTCGGTGTCCGAACCATCGCCCAAAAAAACGTCTCTGCAGAGTTTAATGGCTTTTTCGCCGTACGCCTGGCTGAATGCGTTGAGATACGTACCGTTTAGAGATTCCACACAGTGTATGTAACAGTCCATTCCTGTATAGAACCGTTGATCTACAGGGGCCGATACAATCAGTTCGGGGTCTAGAATGATTTGGTCGAATACCGTGAAATCGGAATTGATCCCGAGCTTCTTTTCAGGTCCCGACAATACGGTTGTACGGGACACTTCGGCTCCGGTTCCGGATAAGGTGGGAATACCCACATGGTAAATGCCTGGATTCTTGACAAGATCCCAGCCCTGATAATTTGCAGAAGATCCTGGGTTTGTGAGCATCAAGGATACCGCTTTGGCAATATCCATGGTGCTGCCGCCACCGATCCCGACAATCCCGTCAGGCAATTGACGGGAAAAATCTTTTATCTTCTGTGTCAACGCATCAACATATTTTGTTTTGGGCTCATCATCAACGTTGACCCAAATAAGCATGTCCTGGTCTTTTACCGGTACCCTTTTTTTGAGCGTGCTTTCCAGAAAAACATCGTCCACTAAAAAAACCATAAAAGAATCGTCGGATTTACGTCTTTCTGCAAGGATATCATCCAACTGATTGAAACAGCCCCGGCCGAAAACAACATAAGAAACCATTTTAAAATTTCGAAACATAATAAATGTCCTCAGAGCATAGGCTATAGAAT
The DNA here is from genome assembly GCA_041548585.1 of Desulfobacterales bacterium. GTDB lineage: Bacteria > Desulfobacterota > Desulfobacteria > Desulfobacterales > UBA11574 > UBA11574. The sequence continues at coordinate 10,653 of JBFESJ010000107.1, forward strand.
TCCATAACTTTCCCGTTTAAAACAGGACAAGTAGGCATTTTAGATCACTTCAAACTTTTTTAAGTTATGAAATTTTTACCATAAAATGCACAACATTCACAAATAAGGGAGAATCACCCCTAACCCATCACCTATTCCCTATTTTTTAAAAACATCCGTTATTTTTTCTATCCGCTGGGACAGCTCGTTCTCCGTCCAGGACAGTTTTATCAGCATGGATATGTTCCTGGCCATAATGTTGTCCGACGTTACGAGCCGCATATTATCATAGTCGGGACGGTCTTTAATTAAATTTATCGGCAGCCTGGCCGGAGACTTGAGTTTTTTGAAGTGATCCCACTGTCGAATGTAATGCCAGTTGTTATCATACCAGTAAAAACAGGAATCGACACCTGCGCTGCCGAGAGATTTTGCCGCCTCTCGAGCTTGAGATTCATCCGGCAGGAAAAAAGAGAGAAATGTCGCTGAGTCCCCTTTTGGATCAGGGAGCTCTCTAAAACTGATTTGAGGAAACTGGGCCAAGACATCCTTGATGGCTTTTTTATGCGTCCTCTGTTTTTCCAGAATGAAATCAAGCTTTCTCAGCTGAGCCACGCCAACAGCTGCATTCAGCTCGCTGATACGAAAGTTTGTTCCCAGAATAGGGTGGCCCTCGAGACCTCGATCATCGCCGATGTGATCATGCCCGTGATCCGCATACGCACTGGCAAGGGTATACAGTGCGTTGTCATCGGTTACAACTGCACCCCCCTCACCACATGTAATCGTTTTGACAGGATCGAATGAAAAACAACCCATTTGGCCGAAAGTGCCCAAGGGCTTCCCATTAAACGTGGCCCCCAAGGACTGGCAGGCGTCTTCTATCAATACAAGCCCCTTTTGATCGCAAAAATTCCGTATCTTTTCAATATGAGCCATGGCGCCGCACATATGGACCGGTAATACAGCTTTTGTCCGGGGGGTAACAACGGATTCCATGGATTCAGGGTCCAGACAAAGTGTTTCATCAATTTCAGAAAAAACAGGGATTGCACCGGCATCCAACACAGCTTCAATGGTTGCGATAAACGTAAACGGGGAGACAATGACCTCATCTCCGGCACCGATTCCGCATGACGCCAATGCAATACAAAGCGCTGCGGTACCGCTGGAACAGAGGTGGCAATAATCTGCTCCAAGTCGTTTTGCCAGCTCGGATTCAAATGTTTTTGCCTTCCAGTGCCCTTTTCGGACACCATCAAAACCATATCGAAACAAAACACCCGTATCGAGAACATCCTGAACTTCTTTGCGTTCTTCGTCGCCAAATATTTCAAAACCCGGCATAATGAATCTCCCTAGTTAAATTGAGCCCTCGAGGAGTTTTTCTTCTAAATCCTTGAGTATTAGCGGAATGGATGATCTTTTTTTAAATCGGGTGCTGTTTGAGTGGCTTAGGGATCGTTAGAAAGAACAGACGCATGCCGAAATCACATCTTTAAAAGAAATTGCAGATTGCACAGTGAACCTATTGATTTTTCAAAG
>JBFESJ010000108.1:0-12162 GCA_041548585.1 Desulfobacterales bacterium
CAGGATCATGGCTTTTTAGAATATCGTGTAGTCGTTTGATTTTTATTGTAATTTGAAAAACTTCAAAGATGTTCTCTTTAACGCGCTCTAATCTGCTCAGACAGCTTCCCGACCTAAACGAAATCATCCGGCGGCTTACGGCAAATTGTGACCGTTATTCATTCAACCACACCAAAGGCGGATAAATCGGAACATATTTTTGGAAACTGCCTATAGTACCTAAATCGGCAATCGCTCAGTTTAGGTAGCATTCAGATCGGCATAGATGCAGATTGAAAAATATTTTTCGGGATCCGGTCAATCAGAATTGGAAGATGGTCGGAATTCATGCCCAATCGATTCAGTCTGTCTGACAATTTTTCCGTATCAAGTTGCTCCAATTCATGGTGTGCTTGAAATTTTGACATCAATAGATCAGCAAGATACACTATCACAACAAGTTCTTCGTCTTCAGTCGCAGCTTCAGGCGTGTGGTGGTTCGCAATCACATTGATCAAATTGTCCGGCAGGGCCCATACCCTGCCCAACTGCCTTCCTGCTTCAGTATGATCTATGCCGAACCTCAATCTTTCCGCCTCGCACAATTCAACACCCTTTTCCTGTATGTATCTATAGAAAAAAGGGGTATTTGCCGACATAACCTGATCCAGCGGAATTTTTCCGATATCATGCAAAAGACCGGCTGTATAAGCAATATCGGGTGCTGCTCTCCCGGTATAAGCTGCAAGCTCTTGTGCAATCAGGGCCGTCCCGATAGCGTGTTGGAAGATTCCCCCCTTACAGAGGGAGTAACCTTGACATGATTGAGGGAAAAGCGATTTGACAGAGGCCGTAACGACGAGTTTTAAAAGCCGCTTCTCTCCCAGCAAGATCAGAGCTCTATCTATGGAATCAACACTAGTTTTCAGGCCCATGAAGGCAGAGTTGCAAAGAGTTAAAACCTTTCCACTTATAACCTGGTCCTGGCGAATTTCACCCCCTACCTCTTTCATTGTATAATCGTCTCTGTGTATCATACGGATGACTTTGAGTGCCACTTGAGGTATTGGTTTCACTCTCTGAATCGCTTCATCAATATTGAAAACAACATCGGTTTGAAAAGGGCTCGTTGACGGTCTTTCAATTTGCCATGTAGGTTCAATGGTCGTATTCCAATGATAAAGATCGAGGCTCATTTTGCGTCCTTCAAAGCCGCCGGTTTCACTTTCATTTATTGGAATCTTATGATCCTCAAGATACGTTTGAACGACCTCGGTAGTTCGTCCTCCAATATCCAGAGCCAGGTCTGTATCCGACACGGGTCCGATCAGAGCACCCCCGGCCACGCATGCTTCCAGCCTTTCTTTCGAAGCGCCTGCATCAATCAATTCATTCAAAAAATGCGGCATGCCGGTCGTCGCGTAGCTTTCTGGGTTAAACGGCACACCTGACCCTGTGGCCTCGGCCAAGAGAAGGTGAAGTAATCCTCCCACATTGGCCTGACGATCAACTATCGTCACCCCTACACAGGTCCCCAAATATGCCTCAAGGCTTTCTTTCGTTTTTTTAGTTACGATAGATGTACCTGAAGTAACGATTTGTTTTTTCATTTCTTATTAACCTGGAACCAAATCAAAGTCCTATCCACTTCTCATCAAGATGCCGACGATAAAAATTCGATACCGGAACTTAAATCCGACAACTGCCATAACCGGAATATCGGAATAATATAAATTTCTAGCCATTTCCCGGGTCGGGACGGGCTGGGATCAGTTTTAATGCTGCCGCTTTGAGATATTGAAAGACCTCCGGGCCTTCTGCCGAGGCCTTCTCTTTTCCTGTCGCAACATGCTGGATAAATTCTATCTTCCTTTTATCGAAACTGCCAATCTGTTGATCGATCAATTTTAGGGTATTGTGTATCATGCTGTAAAGAACCAAGGGGCCGAACAGATCTTCCCTGGTTTCTTTTTGGGTTAATGCTCCCATAATCTTGTGGTGACCGATTCTGAAGGCTTTGGGGGCGGCACTAAAACTCAGAATTTCGGCAAAAAGATCCAGACATTCATTCACACCATCGGTGTATGCTTTATCGAAAGAAGCCAAACCGTCGTTGACGATGTCATCGATATCCGACGTGTTAAAGGAAAGGTCCAGCGTGGCGACGCATTCTTTTTGAATGGTTTTGACGGACGCTTCCTTTTTGCTCATGACCACGTCGGTATCTTTTAATATTTTGACAACATTAAACGGGTTCATCATTTCTTTTACAGTGGGGCTTTTGCGCATGGCAACGTCATAGACAGACGTATTGTAAATCGCCAGATCATTGTCGAGCACCAGAATCCGGGTCTTTTCGGCATCGACATCCTCGATATAAAGATCCAGGTCCCGTTTTCTTTTGTAAGTAAAATCTACCAGTTCAAGAAGCTCGCGCATTATTTTTTTATCCACCTTGCGACCACTGTCTATGGGGCCGATGGAAGCAATGACCTGTTTGGCCATTTTGTCTATTTTTATTTTTTTTAATAGATTTTCTTTAAAGTACATAATGCCTCCTTATACTAAATGAAGGGTAAAGGATGCATGATACCAGATAAAAAATGTCCAATATAATGTAAAAATATCATACTCCGGGTGCCCATGTAAACGATAGTTTTTAAATAATTTTTAACGCTTTTTCAATGGTTTCTTGACGTTGAAAGGATATTCATGTATAAGAAAACTTTTTTCCATTTAAAGCAGCCACAATACATGAGAAAGTATCGATTCCCCAAGTGGCCTTCTAAAAGCGCTTCCGTCCTGTTCAGACGCATGATTATACGCAGTCCGGAGGCATATCAAGATGCTGATATAATTCAAAATAAAGCGTTTATTCACTTTGTGATTTAAACCGGAAATACAAAACCGTAATCACTCATTTGATATACAGAGGTGGGATATGACAGAAAATGTTAAGATTATATTTGAGGGGAAAACCTATGAATTTCCAATTGTTACGGGAACTGAGGGGGAGAAAGCCATCGACATTTCAAGCCTTCGCCAAATGACGGGGTTAATTACCCTGGATCCGGGATATGCCAACACCGGCAGCTGCACCAGCTCCATTACGTTCATGGATGGTGAAAAAGGAATTTTACGGTATCGAGGTATCCCGGTCGAACAGCTGGCTGACCATTCGAGTTTTATCGAAACCGTCTATCTGTTAATTAACGGTGTGCTGCCCACCAAAGAAGAACTCAACAACATGTCGGTTCTGTTTAATGACAACTCACTTGTGCATGAGGACATGCAGATTTTTTATCAGAACTTTCCCAGGGCCTCGCATCCCATGGGAATACTCTCTTCCATGGTGAATGCTTTAAGGAGTTTTTATCCCGAGCTTGAGACCATTGAAGAGGAGATCAATATCACCGTTACGCGTCTATTATCAAAAGTTCGGACGATGGCAGCCATGTCTTATAAGATATCGAGAGGTCACAAGGTCGTTTATCCACGACCCGATCTAAAATACAGTGCAAATTTTCTAAACATGATGTTCGACACGCCGGTCAAGCCGTATCCCATTGATGAAGACCTGGTAAGGGCGCTGGATGTTTTCTGGATTCTTCACGCCGACCATGAGCAGAACTGTTCTACTTCAGCGGTAAGGCTTGTGGGAAGTGGGAGGGTTAATCTATATGCCGCAATCTCCGCCGGTATCGCAGCTCTCTGGGGACCATTGCACGGAGGGGCGAATCAGGCGGTCATCGAAATGCTTTCCGATATTCAAAAGGACGGCGGGAACTATCGCCGGGCCATTGAACGCGCCAAAGACAAAAAAGATCCGTTTCGACTCATGGGTTTTGGACATCGTGTTTACAAGGCGTATGATCCGCGGGCCAAAATCATGAAAAAGATGTGCGACAAGGTTCTTTTTAAACTTAAAATTAAAGATCCGTTACTCGATATTGCCAAAGAGCTTGAAGCAGCGGCATTAAAAGATGATTATTTTATTGAATACAACCTGTATCCAAACATCGACTTTTACAGCGGCATTGTTTTGAGAGCCATGGGTATTCCCACCAACATGTTTACGGTCATGTTCGCCATCGGCCGGTTGCCGGGCTGGATCGCTCAATGGAAAGAGAGTCTCGATGACCCGAAATGGAAACTGGGCCGGCCCCGACAGATTTATATTGGCCCTGAGGAGACGCAATACATTCCCATTGATGAACGGTAACTCTGAAAGGTCATCGATTTCACCGCATCCGATACGTTGTGAGCAATTTGCAGTGGTATACCACATCTTCAGGATTGTCTGAGGTAATTTATGAACGCCGTAGATATGAAACTAAGATACTTACTGAAACAACTTAACTTAGGTTCAGCGGTGAACCCATTAAATTTAATAGAGGAAAGAGAGGCCTTTCTGCACCCGGGTTTGTCTCGCAAGAAAAAGTCTCCGACATTTAAGTATAAAAACACCCCCTCAAAATGGACGGAATTTGAGCCGGCTTTGTCGCTTGAATCCATTGATGCTCCCGAAGAAGTCCTCGAAATCTACCAGGAAAAACAGCGTGAACTGGACAGGACTAAAAATATGTTCGCTGCGGTTGGCAGTGAAGGATTTACACCGTTTGCCATTGAACTCTTCGGTGCTCCAAGCGCTGAAGATGCCCGGGAGTCTCGCCGGGTTCTGGAAAGACTTTCAAATGTTACACCTCCTGAACGAAACTACTCGGCAGAAGACTTTGCAAGGTTACTCGAGGCTCGCTTAAAAAAATTGGGTATTGCCATGGATATCAAACTGGTTTCTTCCATGGCCACAAAAATATCGGTGGACAGTGTTTCCCGCGTAATTCATCTTAATCGAAATGCCCTTTTTGCACCCCAGGAAGTAAAACGTCTTCTGGTACATGAGATCGATGTTCATGCCGTTCGCATTCACAACGGTTCTTGCTTTCGGTGGGGTATTTTTTCCATGGGCACGGCAGGATACAGGGAGGCCGAAGAAGGTCTTGCGGTTCACTTTGAACGCCAATCAGACAACCTCTATCCATTCCAGGAGAAAATTTACGCAGGGCGCTGCTTGGCGGTTTATCTGTCCCTTTCAGCCGGTTTTACAGAAGTTTTCGAAGAACTATTGTGTTATTTCGATGAACAGACGGCGTATACGATCGTTGAGCGCGTAAAGCGAGGACTGGCCGATACTTCCCGTTCAGGCGCGCTGACAAAAGAATTTCATTACTTTACCGGGCCCAATAGGGTTCAGTCGTACCTTCACGGCAAGGGCAGTCTTAAAATGCTGATGGGCGGTAAAATAGCTTTCAAACACGCAAAAGTAATAAATAGGTTCGTACAAAGCGGAATTGTGGGCACCTCGAATTGGGTTTTTCCATTGGAAATGAAAAATGATAAAGAATCTGTCCCGGCTTAAGGATGCACTGAGCAAGTGCCGGGGAACCTGGGCTTGGGTGGGGCAGAGAGGCATAGATGCGTTTTCGGTGCTTGATTTTCTTCCCGTAGATGCGGGATTCTGTTGTGACTTTGGTGAGGCGTATGCCGGGATTTTTGGAGAAGAGTCCCTATTTTCTGTAGAAAAAGATCGCGGGAGGCGGGAAAACTGGGGAAATAAACATCTTGAAATGCTGTGGGAACCGCCGACGCTAAAACGGATTGAAACATACATTGACGGTGTAAAGGGGCCTATCAACACGGTCTGCTATCGTTCGCTCGAGGTTTTAGAAAAAGACGATCGCTTTCGGGTTTTGGCACCCCCTTTGGTACTAAAGGACCTGTTTGACGACAAGTTACGGCAACTGGAACTGTTCTCCATGTTGGGTGTAAAGACGCCGACAACTTTTGTATGTCCGCTGAATGAAACAACCTTTGCCAAGGCCGTCAAGATCTTTGACGGCCCGTTCGTGGTCCAGCCCCCGGTGGGCTCTTCTGGGGAAAACACTTACTTTGTTAACCATGAGACCGATTTCGACAGGGTCAAAGATGTGCTTGATCCCGCACAACCTGTGAAAATCTCCAAATATTTGCCGGTGCCGTCTTTAAACGGGCATTGTGTCGTCCTGAAAACACGTGAAGGACTGCGGTCAATTGCTGCCTGTCCATCGGTTCAGATTGTAGGTACCTACGGATGCACAAGTCGGGCTGAAATTTACTGCGGAAATGATTTTTCAGCTGCCGGCAGAGTACCAATAGCCCTAAGAGAAGAAATCTGTACAATCATGGAGAATGTTGGCCTTTTTATGGGCCGCGAGGGCTTTTTGGGCCTTTTTGGTATGGATTTCCTCCTGAAAGGGGACGAAGTGCTGGCCCTGGAGATAAACCCTCGGTTTCAGGGATCAACCATGCTTTTATCATTACTACAAGCGGACAGGGGCGAAGTGCCCTTGGCAGCGCTTCACGTGATGCAGTTCATGGGCCTTATAGAAGAATTTACCCAAGATTTTTTAGAACAGTCCAAAAGGATGTACCGAATGCCTTACAAGGGTGCTCACTTAATTGTCCACAGCTTGAAAGACAAACCTTACTGTATCGAACACGATATGAAAGCGGGCATTTACACCCTTGTGAACAACGCTATCAAGCGGGTTCGAGATGGAACGACCTACCGTGAAATCAAAAGTCCCGATGAGTGGTGTGTCCTGGACAATCTCCCTGAAATAAAGACTAAAATTTGGCAGGAAGCCCGTTTTGCCATGATACAAACACGGGAAAGCGTTCTGGACAGCCACTTAAAACAACTTGAGTCTTATGCTGCGACTTTTGTAAGTGAATTACAGGGCCGTTGCAGAATGCTCCCCTTTAATGGAGGTAGTGAATGAAACATTTTTCACCGGAAACTTACGACATAGAGCAGCGTTTTATCGAGCTGTACTCCCTTGGCCATGAGGGACCTATAACTGAGGCGCCGTTTTATCTTCACGCCCTTGGGTTCGACAGCGAACAGGGAAAACTTGGCGTGGAACTCATCTCTTCTTTTAACAAACTGGCACAAAAAGACGAAGAACTTTCCAAATACGCCTTAGATCTTCCGAATAGGAGACATTTTCCAGACACTATCGTCCTGATTGATGCCTCCAACGACCGGCTTCCAACCGGTCCGGAATCCTTTCGGGTATTGCAGGATGAAATCAAACGATTGGGGATTCAGGCGCATTGCCTACTCGTGAATACCAAAGAAGAACTTTTGAAGGCTGTCAATAAAAACCCGAAGTCCACCTTGGTTATCAGTGAGTGTGTTGATTCAAAGGCATACAACATCGAAGTTCTGGACATTCTCGAAGGTATGGGAGTTGTCGTTCTTCCCGGGCGGGTCACGGCACCCGGAGCTATATTTTCAAACAAGGGAAAAACTTACCAAATGCTCCAAGATGCGGGGAAGGAAGAACTGCTGGCACGGTATGTCACTGTCCCCGCATCGCAAATGAACACGTCGCAAATGGTTTCGACGATTTTGGACAATGTCGACAAACTTTCTCGAGATTGGAATACGGACCGTTTCTTTGTGAAACCGGTCACAGGTGGCAGCGGAGTTGGGGGGTTTCGGATCTCGCGAACAAACAGCGGGTATTTCGTTCCCGACCTTTCCAAGGTCACCGGAGATGCTATAGAAATACTTCCCATACGCATGGATGTGGATCCGCAGGACGATCGTCGACTTGACGAACTATTGTGGATCTTTTCCTTGTTTTCATCCGACCCATACTACAGCAAGCAATATATCTGGGTGAACTTGGAAACGTTGAAAAGTCGTTATGGAACCGGCGACGATCGGGAAGCACTCAGACAACATCTTTTAAAAACAGCGGCCATTCAAGCAGCCAGGGCTGACGAGAGAAGCCTTGACCGTGACAGCATGCACGCAAAACTTGAAGCGGCGGTCAGGCGATATGAAGCACATTTTTCTAAGCGGTATGACCCTGTGTTCTGCGAGCATATCGACTTCGGCGCATGGGGACTTAGGGCTCACTACCGCCTCACTCACCGGAGTATAGAATTAGAGTGCGTATACGCCAGGATTTTTCAGTTGGCTCTAACTGAAGAAGGGGTGAGTTATGTCGGCTCCGACAACATTTCCAACAAGCATACCGGAGTGCTCGAGTCGGTTCGGCTTACGCCTATCAAAGAAACCATGGTTAATACGGTCGGTGGGCGCACTGCTTTTCTGGATCTTCTCAAAAGAGGCGGTCTTGCCGCTTCGGCGCTGGTCACTACCCAGGAGCCCGAATTGCGCTGCCGCATCCCTGTTCGCTGTCAGCTGGACATCGCACCTATTGACGGGAAAATAGGGGAAGGCAACGCTGACACAGCCAGAGGACAGGCCTTGGGGACGCGATGGCCCGACTTTGTCGCAAACATGCGAGAGTGGTTCAATGACTGCTTGAGATACTATGCCATCAGCAAATCTGACACTAAAAAATGACACAATTTAAAACCCTTTAGGCTTAGCTTTCAGCGACGATCCAACACGTCGGGATTGCCGATCTTTATCCGCCTCAGGAGGATTACCGCAGTTCCGCGCTGACACGGGATCTTCAACCGTCGTTGAAGCGCACTCGTCATCCCGATAAAATCGGGATGGCTTCATGCCCTTCGCCTTTCGTAGTGAAACGAAGATTCCGTTATCGGGAGAATCTGCGGCGACCTCGAAAACTGCTCAACTTAGGTTAAAGTCAGATTAATGTCCTTACCGGTTTCTTACCGCATGAATGCAAAGGGAAATCTGATTGGTCACCTGCCATTCAAGGATCATTTACAAGATCGTACACAGCAAGGAGTACCAATATGTTCAAAAAAATCCTGTATCCAACAGACTTTTCAGAGGTATCAAAAAACGCATTGAACTATTTGAAGCAATTAAAAGAAAGCGGAGCGGAAGAAATTTCAGTGCTTCATGTCATTGATAAAAAAGATCTCCAGTTCAGTTATCTCTATCTTTTTGATGAAAATAGCGCTGACGGAAACGTTGAGCAGAAGCTTAAAGCTGATGCCGAACGAGAACTGAATGAAATTGAGGACAAATTGAAAGATTGGGGTTTTAAAGTTTCATCCAGTGTAAAATTCGGAGTTCCGATAAAAGAAATATTAAACGCTGAACAACATAAAGACATATCAATTATCGTCATCGGCTCACATGGAAAGAGCAATGTTGAAGAAATGCTCCTCGGCTCGGTGTCGGAAAATATCATACGAAAATGCAAAAAACCGATTCTGGTCGTTAAGCGTTGAATAATAAGGGTTACATAAGGAGGATATTATGGGAAAAAAAACAACCATAATATCGGTTGGGTTGGTTCTGATTGCGATTTTATGGGTTTCCTTTTTCGGGGGATGTTCCACGGCATATTACGGGGCAATGGAAAAGGTGGGGATTCACAAACGCGATATTCTTGTAGATCGGGTGGAAGACGCCCGAGACGCCCAATCTGAAGCCCAGGAACAGTTTAAGTCTGCCCTGGAACAGTTTGGTGCGGTTGTCCAAATTAAAAATACCGATCTGAAGAAGGCGTATGAAAAGTTAAATGCAGAGTATGAAGATAGCGAGAAGGCCGCAGAAAAGGTTTCCGAACGGATCGATAAGGTGGAATCTGTTGCCGGCGTCCTGTTTAAGGAGTGGGAGGATGAATTGAAACTCTATAAGAGCGCCGATCTTCGCAGGTCAAGCCAACGGAAATTGCAAAACACTAAAACCCGCTATCGCGAGATGCTCGCCAGCATGCATCGGGCTGAAAAAAGCATGACACCGGTTTTACGTACCTTTCGAGACAATGTCCTGTTTCTCAAACACAACCTGAATGCCCAGGCGATCGGTTCTTTGCGGGCGGAGTTTTCCACATTGAAAGGAGAAATTGACGGTTTGATCAAAAATATGAATGAGGCCATCAAGACGTCCGATAAGTTTATTGCCGATATCAAACAATAGATTTATAAAGCAGGAGATGGTGTGTCCTATCGTATTAAGGATCAGCTTATCAGCCAATTCCGAATATCGGTCAACGGTTTTTAGGGCTCAAAACAAACTAATTGAGGGGTGGGAGGGAATTTTTCTAAATAGCCGCTTCATGGATGATCTTTTTTTAAAACGCGTGAACTCGTGGCAAGGGATAATAAAGAAAGAACAGGAATCAATCTTTGAAAAATCAGTAGGTTCACTGCGCAATTTGCAATTTTTTTTAAAGATGCGATTTCGGAATGCGCCTGTTCTTTCTAACGATCCCTAAGCCACTCAAACAGCACCCGGTTTAAAAAAAGATCATCCATTCCGCTAATACTCAAGGATCTATAAGAAAAACTCCCCGAGGGCTCAGCTAATTATGCTCTTGCGCTAAGAAAGGGGTTGTCATGCAACCGATATTTATGTTCGTTGTTTTTATTCTTTTGGTATCAATTGCCTGGTTCATCAACGCCTATAACCGGTTTATCAAATACAAAAATAGGATTGAGGAAGCATGGAGCGGTATTGATGTTGCGTTGAGGCGCCGATTTAACTTGATTCCCAATTTGATTCGCGCAATCGAACGGTACGAGGAACACGAAGCTAAAATCTTTCAGACTAAAAACGATTATTTGGCCGGCTCGACCGGTATTTCGAATCGTGTTGAAGAAGAAAGTCAGATTTCAAAATCTCTGCGTGGTCTTCTAGCTCTGGCTGAGGCGTATCCGGATCTTAAAGCCAGCACGAATTTTCTTGATCTGCAGAACAGTCTGAGTGAAATCGAGGAGGATATCCAAAAGGCCAGAAATCGATATAACAGTTACGTGGGAAGATTCAATACACTTGTCGAATCCTTTCCTGCCAGCTTTATCGCTGGAAAATTCGGATTCGAAAAACAAAACTATTTTGCGTTGGATCTGGCGACCCAGCGGGAATTACCGGAGGTAGATTTTTCCGCATCTCGAGGCTCCAAGAAGTAAATTCAAACCATTGCATTATTTAATAGACACGAGTTAGCTCCAGTCAGGGCTCAGCCCACCTCCCGCATTCTTTCTAAAAGGCATCCAGGCCAGCCCGAAGATTTCTAAAGTAATATCCGTACTTTTGGGCTTTACGCTGATTTTGTCAAGTTCTTCGGCTTCAGCATCCATGGAGAACTCTATGGCATCAATATCCTCTTGCAGGCGATCGTCGAGTTCAGATAATTGCAGGCGGACCGACTCTGCCCTCTCTTGGGCCCTGGCCACATCCATTTTTTCTTTTTGAACACGGCTGGCGGATCTCATGGCAGTTCCAACCCGTGAGGCGGATGTGGCACTTACTGCTTTACGGCCTAAAAAAGCGCCAAGGATGGCGGTACCAAAGGATATCGCGGTCTGCATTTTGCTGGCGTTGGCCTGTTCGTCTTCTCTGGCGATAGCCTGTTCGGCGCGCATTAGACGATCTTTTAGGGTGGTGAATTGCTTATCGTATTTTTTGCGAAGCTTCTCAACTTCCAGATCACGCTGTTCACGCATCACCTGTGCCAACTGCAAGCGAAACTCACCTTCGGATTCACCCAATTGGCTAACCAACCCAAAACTCTTGGAACGCAAAAGCACCAGAGGCCGGTTTTGGCGAACCCAGCGTAACAGATCCTTGTTCCACTTGCGAAAGTTGGATACGTTTTGTGCGGCTGTCGGCAGAGCGGCGTACTCTCCACCCGTCATCGGTGTGGCCTCAACGGCTATCGGGTCAAACTCTACGGCGCTGTCCCAGTCCAGAGCCACAGGGCCTTCTTCCAACTGGGCCGCAAGGGCCAGTGTCTCGGTGGTATCTATCTTATACTTGGCGTCAGAATAGTGAACATCCATGCGGCCGACCACAGCAGGGGAGTATACCACGCCATGGCCGGCACCGGATGGGGCCAGATAAAATGTGTCGATCCCCGGGGGCACTGCCGGCGGTCTTTCTGCCGTCCGGACAGGCAGAGAAGGTTCTAAAGGATCCGCAGCTGAAGGGAAGGCAGATACTTTGGCGCCGGTCGTCATCAGGCTTTTTCTATGGGCCATAAGGACCTTGATTTGTTCCCTGGTCATGGGGCCCCGCAAATAGGAAAGTGCCCAGCGGGTTTGGAAAATCACAGGTTCAGTCTCGTGCACGTTGTGCAAAAGAAATACCCGCTTTCCCTGCAGTTGCGGATCCTTTAAAACCTTCTCTTGCTGTCCGGACGGCCGAAGGACCGCCCGTGGTTCCCCCGGGGATCGACA
>JBFESJ010000109.1:0-12151 GCA_041548585.1 Desulfobacterales bacterium
CCGTCTGACAGTCGGACCAGATGAGAAAGTGCATCCTCATCGACAATCAGATTCATGTTCCCGAGGCCCCTCTCCTTGTCTTTAAGGGCGTTGCGCATAATGGCGTCAATATCTTCCGCTGAAAGCGGATTGAGCGTTATCACACGGCATCTGGACATCAATGGCGGAATCACTTCAAAGGACGGATTTTCAGTGGTCGCGCCAATCAGGGTGATCAGACCGTTTTCCACATGGTGAAGGAATGCATCCTGCTGGGCCTTGTTGAACCTGTGAATCTCATCCACAAAAAGAACGGTTTTTTTTCTAAATAGTGTTTGCTGGTTTTTTGCATCCTCAATAACCGATCTGATCTCTTTAACCCCTGAAAGAACCGCAGAAAAATGGACAAAATGACACTGTGTCTGGCTTGCAAAAATTCCGGCAAGTGTGGTTTTCCCGCATCCCGGCGGACCCCATAAAATCATGGAAAAAATTCGATCCTTTTGAATGGCGTGCCGAATTAATGTTCCCTCTCCCACAGCATGCCTTTGCCCGATGAACTCATCCAGGTTTCTGGGGCGTATTCTGTCGGCAAGCGGCCGTGTAGCACTCGCATCCTTTCGGGCACTGTATTCAAACAGATTCATCGTTAATCCTTTAATAAAATCGCTTCGCGATTTTATGCAACGCGGCTTCGCCGCTGAAAAAAAACCAATTTTTTACACGATACAGTTTTAAGTATTCGAGTCCTCCGAGAGTTTCTCTTTACGAGCCCATGCCACGAGGCTTGTCCGCCTCACCGCCAGCGGCATCTTCGACCGGCGTGATCACGCGTTTAAAAAAAAATATCCATGGAGCGACGATTTAGAAAAATTCCCCGATCCCTTAAGTATCCATCATCTAAAACCCGGTATCATTTTTTGGACTTGCCGGTGCGTTTTCGGAAAATTATTCGGATCGGTGTCTTATCAAGTCCTGCGTTATCCCGGATCTGATTTAGAAGGTATCGCCTGTAGGAAAAATGAACCGCATCCGGGTAGTTTACAAAGCAAACAAATGTTGGCGGCCCGTCAGATACCTGCGTCGCATAATAAAACTTAAGGCGCCTTCCTCTGTAAAGTGATGGTTGGTTCTGCGCAATCGCCTGCTCGAATATCCTGTTAAGCGGCCCGGTCCCAATGCGTGATACGTATTGTTTGTAAACTTCTTCAACAATATCAAACATTTTAAATACTCTCAAACCGGTTAATGCTGAAATGGTTATTATCGGTGCAAAGCCTAAAAATTTTGCTTCCATTCTTAATCGATCATGGTATTTTTTCGCTGTTTTGCTGTCTTTTTCAACAAGATCCCATTTGTTCAACAGCAAAATGCAGCCGCACCCACGGTCAAAAGCATACCCGGCAATATTAATATCCTGTTCCGTAATCCCTTGATAGGCATCGATAACAATCAGCGCAACATCACACCGGTCAAGGCTCCTTAATGCTTTAATAATGGAAAACTTTTCAAGCTTTTTTGACACCCGTGCTTTACGACGGATGCCCGCAGTATCAATGAGAAGGTACGGTTTTCCGTTAATATCGCAAACAGAGTCGATTGCATCACGTGTCGTCCCCGGCGTATCGCTGACAAGCAGGCGCTTTTGTCCGAGGATTCGGTTGATCAAAGATGATTTCCCGACATTCGGCTTGCCCACCACTGCCAGTCGAATTTTTTCAGTGGTTTCTTCCGGAATTGCATTTGGGAAAATATCGGTCAGGTCATCTAAAAAATCCGCCACTCCGTAACGATGTTCAGCGGAAATGGGATATAATTTCTCTATCCCGAGGCTATAAAAATCGTAAAGTTTAACTTCCTGTTCAATACCGTCAATTTTATTGACAGCATAAAAAACAGGTTTGGTTAGGGGTCGAAGAATCTTGACGATATCCTCGTCAAATGGAGAAATTCCACTCTTACCATCCAGCAGAAGAATAATAACATCTGCATCTTCTATGGCCTGGAGGATTTGGGAACGTATCTTTTGGGCAAAGCCATCCTCATCATCACCCGGGAATCCGCCGGTATCGACCAGTGTGAAATCAACCCCATCCCAGACAGCATCACCGTAATGGCGATCCCGTGTAACACCGGGGAAGTCGTCAACAAGGGCTTTTCTTGTTCCGGTTACACGATTAAAAAAGGTCGATTTACCCACATTGGGACGACCCACTATGGCAACAATCGGTTTCATGGCAGATATTTTAATATCTCACAGTTATACTTTTCATGCCTCCCCACCGGCTATTGTTAGTTTGGCGGACAGGTGTGGCAGACAATTTTTAGTTCCTGCATTGGAAACTTAATTTGTGCCCAATATAGATTTATGGATGGACACTATCTAGTGAAATGTACATTAATCATCCACACCTTGTCAAACCACGAAACCAAGCGATACAGTCTCTCACGCGAGATTTATTGGCTTGAGCCCCCTCAACATCGGATGGTGTTCAAATGTTTAAGGAATTATATATTTTCCATTATGAACATTAAAAGGTTCAACCCCTCGTATCCAAACCTATGTTACAACCTTTGGTGTCTGTCAAATGATTTAATTTTCACATACGGACTCCATGTTTTATTTGACATATTCGTTTCGTTTCTTTATATTGGAACGCTTAAAATTAACCTTTATACATGAATTAAAGCTTGGCAAAACATTCTAACTAAAGACAATAGTGATGTATTTTCAGCCACAGTGTTAACCGTCGGACATGCCTATCTCACGACATCTGTCGACTTAAAGGACTTGCCGAGCGTTCAGTAAAGTTTTAGTGGTTTACCCCCCTGAAAGTTTACCAATTTTTTATATTATCATGAGATTTACAATCTTCAAACGATTGACTTTTGGATATCTTGCCATCATGATGCTTGTGCTGTTTCTGGTGATCTTTGTAACCATCAAGCTCAACCAGTTAACCCGCCTCACTCGAGCTGCATCATCCGTTGACGGACAGACTGCCCGCCTTGCCGAGCGCCTTTCAAACAACATGCTTTCTATGGTCGGCTTTGAAAAAAAATACCTCATTTCCCAAGACAATGATTTTTACCAGCATTTTCTCCGGGTCAGAGAGGACGTTAATAAAGATATGCAACAACTTGGTTTGCTGGTGACCGGTTCCGAAAACAATAAACATTTGACAAAAACTCGACAGCTCTACACTGAATATTTCGACATTTTCACTCAGGAAGTTGAAAACATTAAAAAAGGCCAGAAATATCCAGACAAAGAATACCAAGCTCAAAAAGAAAAAATCGTTGAAAAAATAAACAACAATTTTAAGGATATCATCTGGACGGCAAGATCCGATAGGGACGAAAAGATAAAAATTTCCAGCGAGATCAGTTACAATGTTTTCAAAATCACATCCATTGCTGCCGGACTTTCCATTTTTTTCGGAATTTTGATTTCATTTTTCAACACTCGGAGCATCAACCGCTCCATAGTGTTGTTACAGGAAAAAACAAAGGATATTGCAAAAGGTAAATTTGAAAAAATTTCCAGCATTGACTCACCCCCTGAAATAATGGATTTGGCCAACGACTTCAACATAATGTGTGAAAGGCTCAGAGAACTTGACGAAATGAAAAAAGATTTCATCAGCCATGTGTCTCATGAACTTCGCACGCCATTAACGGCAATAAGGGAAGCTTCGAGATTACTGATTGAGGGGGCCATTGGCGACAATCTTGGAAGCCGGGAGGAACTTTTAACAATTGTCAGCGATGAATGCGAACGATTAATTGTATCGGTCAATAGAATCCTCGATCTTTCCCGTATGGAAGCTAAAATGATGGAATACCATTTCAGCCAAACCAATTTGATCCATCTCATCCGCAAGTGCATTTTGAAACTGGCGCCCATCGCCCAGCGAAAAATGATTACACTTGAACTAACACCAACACCCCATCTCCCGGATATCTGGATGGATGCCGAAAGGATCGGCCAACTGCTTGAAAATTTAGTTGGAAATGCTTTAAAATATACAAATTCAAAAGGATCCGTTACGGTTAAGGCATCATTAAAAACTCAAAATGGCATGGCAATCGAAGTGTCGGTTTCGGATACAGGCTGCGGAATCCACAAAAAACATCTGGAAAATATTTTTAATAAATTCAGACGCATAGAGGGTGGAAAAGAAACAGCCATGGGCACGGGGCTTGGCCTTTCCATCGCAAAACACATCATTACGGCTCACGGAGGAAAGATATGGGCAGAAAGCACTCCCGGCAAAGGAAGTTCTTTTTTCTTTACCTTGCCTGCTGGTTAAGCGTTTCGCTTGCCGGTGCCGGATGCTCTCCTCTTCATCAACCCTATAATGAGGAACAGCTCCCGTTCTGGCAATCCGGCGAAGCGGAACAGCTTCTTTTACGAGCAAAATCATTTTTTGACCGTGGCGATTTTTTGACATCCATAAAAGAAAACCAAAAAATATTAAACCGTTTTCCATTAAGTTACGGTGACCATGCGCTTTACGCCATGGGGCTGATATATGCCCATCC
The DNA here is from genome assembly GCA_041548585.1 of Desulfobacterales bacterium. Classification (GTDB taxonomy): domain Bacteria; phylum Desulfobacterota; class Desulfobacteria; order Desulfobacterales; family UBA11574; genus UBA11574. The sequence continues at coordinate 4,525 of JBFESJ010000109.1, forward strand.
GGAATACCGATATGCGAATTATGACATATCGATGCACTTTTTTAATAGACTCATCAAGGAATATCCCGAATCCGGTTTCAAAAACCAATCAAAAATCTGGGTATTCCTTTTGAATCAGACCATGGAGAATGTAACAGAGATTGACCAAAAAAACGAACAAATCGCTTTATTAAAAAATGAACTGAAATTAAAAAAAGACCAAATACAAAATTTACTAAACCAGATAAAACGTTTAAAAGAAATTGACTTGGGGATTGAAGAAAAGAAAAGAGAAGTCATCCCTAAAATTGGAGAATAAGATGATGAGCGACCATAAAGGAAAAATACTAGTTGTTGATGATGACCGTAATATTCTTCACGTCATTCAGATGCGGCTTGTGTCCGGTGGATACCATGTTATTACCACCAGCGGCGCGGAAGAGACCCTGAAACTGGCTGAACAGGAACCGTTTGATCTGATGCTGATCGATCTGAAACTCAACGGTCACGACGGAATTCAGCTGATGGAAGATGTCCATCGCATCAACCCCAATATTCCTGTGATCATTCTCACTGCATATGGGACGATAAACAGCGCGGTCAATGCCATGAAGAAGGGTGCATACAGCTATTTAACCAAACCGTTTGACGGACATGAACTGCTGGTTCAAATCGACAATTGTCTTGCACAAAGAAGGCTTTCAACAGAAGTGAAACGGTTGCGAAACCTGGTCAAAAAAAAGTACGGATTCGATAATATCATCGGGAAAAGTAAAAAGATGAAAAAAGTGTTCGAACAGGTCACACTGGCCGCAGCAGCCGATTCCAATGTATATATCGAAGGAAAAAGCGGAACCGGAAAGGAATTGATTGCAAAGACCCTTCATGTCGCAAGCGCCAGAAAGGATGGTCCTTTTGTTGCCTTAAACTGTGCAGCCATACCGGAAAATCTTATGGAAAGTGAACTTTTCGGCTATGAGAAAGGTGCATTTACCGGAGCGAATGTGCGTAAAAAAGGACTGTTTGCCGAAGCCTGTTCCGGCACCTTCTTTTTGGATGAATTATCTGAAATGCCCTTATCCATGCAGGTCAAGATGCTCAGAGCCCTGGAGGAAAAGGAGTTTTATTCGGTCGGAGGAAGACAGACGATAAAGGTTGACGCAAGAATCATTGCGGCATCAAATAAAAACCTTGAACAAGAGATAAAAAATGGCAATTTCAGAGAAGACCTTTTTTATCGCATTCATGTCATTCCGATAAAACTTCCCCCTCTAAATGAAAGAAAAGAGGACATCCCGATTCTTTCCAGGCATTTTTTGCAAAAATTCTCCACAGAGATGGGAAAAGAAATTGAAGCGTTTTCAACAAATGCCATGCAAAAACTGATCTCTTACCCCTGGCCGGGAAATATCAGAGAGCTTGAAAATACCATTGAGTGCGCCGTAGCCATGACGAAACGGAATATCATCACGGAAGATCTTATCCTTCAAACCCAGAATATCAACACCGAAAGCTTAAAACCATTTAAGAGTGCCAAGGAGAATTTTGAAAAAAATTACCTTATTCAGCTTTTTGAACTGACGAGAGGTAATGTCAGCCAGGCAGCCAAACTGGCAGGAAAATATCGAGCGGATGTTTATGAACTCATAAAAAAATATAATCTTAAACTCATCGATTTTAGAGACCAATAGGGCAACGGTCTGCCTGGTAATCCTGAAACCGTGACGCGGTTAAAACATTTTATTTTTGCTAACGTTCATCCAAAATATTTTAAGGCAGTCGGAGTTGTTCCCCAAAACATATTCCTCACGTTTTTTAAAAAATTCAACGTGCCCGTTCATATACAAGCAGATATTTGGAGGAATTTTCATACATATAGCAAGGAAACGTTGACAGAAATAAAGGCTAAAGCCCATATAAATTCACAATTATGAACTGAAGGGAATTCCATTCGGTTCATCTATATTAAATACGATATTCAAGAAGAGTTGATATCATATTTCCCCTCAAAGCATCTGCTTTTTATTCCGATGCAATCTACTATAAATTCTATTGTTTTTGGTCATGGGGCCGGTCGGGCCTTTAATTTAAAGACCGAACAGGTATATTCACCCCCTCTGCCCGTTTAATAGACAAGCATGGTCGAAAACGCGAGTGGGTTTATTGAATTGTTCAAGGCGTTTATTAAAACATACACCATATTAACGACAAGCCATCTACCCTGTCCATTTCTATTATAAAAACTCGCCGCCGGCAGCAGCAGATTTCATTGCCAAACACGATCGCATCAGGGCCTTAGTGAGCGTAGGTCTTTTGCCTCTTGTGGGATTCGGCTGGTCTTTCCTGAAGATTGGCGCCGTACCAGCAATGGCGCTCATACTTCTTTCTGCTTTTGTCACCCTGGCGGGTGTAGTGCACCGGATAAAAATCAAAAGCTAACCCATCAAGTAAAATCGTATTCTGGAGCTTTTCCAATACATTCTAAACATAAATCATATTCATCGGCTTTCACCGCTTTTTTCGTGATATTCCATTTTAACCCTTTTAAGCATGTCAGAGAATTCTTCTTTTGTAAAAAGTCGTTTTTCTATTAGCAGCTGAACAACAGTATCAATCTGTATTGTATTTGAAATCAACAGTTCTACAAAATGAATCAATTCATTTGGATCAAGTTTTTCTGTCATGTGGGGTCCTATTGTGGGTTAAGGGTTCTGTAATGTGGATGACATGATGCTGGTTTTTTTAATAGAGAGGCTTAGGTCGGTCCAATGGATAACTTAGAAATAAAAATCTGGAAAGTACCTTTTTTTCTATCCTGCCCTGAGTCTTCTTTTTGTTTTTTTTAAATGAAAATGATGCGTTATCAAAGAAATAACAGTGTAACAATCCGGACACTTAGCGAAATATTTATCCGGTGAGCTCTCCAATAAAGCGCCGCTCTGTAATCCGACTTCTCCTGAAGTAGGTGTTATATTAATTTCTACATTGCGCCCGCAGTTTGAACATTCACCTTTTAATACGATTTTTGAGGCCTCAGGATTAGCTTTAAATATATTTTTTATAATTGCTATCATTAATAGCTACCTTCCTAAGTTTTTCATCCCGTTTGTTAAAAAATCTTTGTTCTTTTGAAATTCTCGCTTTTCATCCTGTATCACGCCCATTTTCTTCCTCGTCAGATCTGGCCGAATGAATATGCTTGGTATAAAAGAATTGTCGTTGATCAATTCGAAAACTCCGGATTCCATTGTAATGCACAAACAATGCCATAATCTCATAAATTTTATGGGCGCTTTTTACCCAAGTTAATTTTAAAGAAATATTATTGGGCTGAATAATTAATAATTATATCCTAAATTTGTAATTTGTGAGTGTCAAGCTAAATTATATATAATTTATATTAAATTTCATCGAATTAAGATATATTATAGTTTATTAAATCAAATTACCATCTATTGTGCACATACAAATCAAATAGCCGAGTAAAATCGATTTGTTCTATTACAATGCTTATTTATTTACATCTAAACAATCGACCTGCGAGACTTAGAAATTATCGCCCATTTCCTTAGATTTTTGGTGAAAAGCTCTGGTTTACTCAGTTGGGTTTTATTGGGGGATAGGCTTAAACAGAATAATCAGGATGGTCATGCGTATCGACAGAGGGACTTTGAGTAAATCCGGGGCAATGAAATCTTTTTACGGATGGCAATTGACTTTAAAAGGTTTGGACACATAACAGAAAGTACACGTCTTGGATTGTATTATTGAGCGCTTCTCTCATCTGATCCACCATCCTCTAAAATACAGCGCTATTTTTAAATAAGCGCGTCCCATAAGCTCCAAATCCGATCTTGTTCACTCTCGGATCCATAATAGTAGCTCTGCAACAACCTGCGGTCTGTGTCGGTTATCCCTTTGAATTGGATACCCACTACCTCAGTTTTTTTTCCTTCGAGAGAAATCCTCTTACTCCAAACAGTAGTGCCTAAAATAGAAAGACTAACAAATGCTATCGCTAAATATATCTGGATTTTAACATTTTTCCCAACCAAATTATCAAAATGACCGGTTGTGTAATTCGCACCCAAAACAACACTGGCCCCACCTAAAGAAATGTTCTCTGTGAATCCTCTGACGTCCAAAGGGGCTTTGCCGGGTTCGTCACTTAATATTTTAATATTTACTTGTGTTGGGAGCTGATGCCTGACTGTTTTACGAACTGTGCTTGAAAATCTTTCTACATCAGGTTCCGAACGGCGCTGATACAGGCCATTGACAAGAAGCTTAACATTAGGATATTTTCTGCAAACCGTCATCAGTCTTGATTTAGAAATTTTCGCAAATTCAACGCGAGTGATCGTTTCGACAGCTGATTGAGACACTTTTTCTTCCTCAAACGGATAAATTTCACCAAAAACGTCGTTTTCTACCAAGGTTTGGGTTGATTTCTTTTGGACCCTTCCTCCCTTCTCCAAACGATGGTAGATCGTTTCTTCCAAAGCACCGGACACAACAAAATAGAGATTATTCTCTTCATCACCGAACCTTTTCATCATGCTGCCTCCGGCAAAATGCCGGGGCACCAGCATACTCATAAACGCGATCATTTCAGGATATGACATCTTCATGAAAAAATTCTGCACCGCTGTGTTTTTGGATCTGCCTTCAAGAAGGGATGAATAGAAGGCCTGTCCCTCACGATAAGATAGTCCAAGGATTCGCCATTCAAGGATTTTGGATACAATAGCCTGCAACGTCATGTCTGATTCGATAAATAGCTCGGCGGCTGTCCCATATGCATCGGCGGCGGCATAAAAGGACTTGTCTCGTTCCAAAAGGTCGGCAAAAAATCTATGGAGCCACGGATCATTTGGGAAGGCCATAAGTAGGTTTTCAAACTCTGCGACAGAATCGATCGTGACAGAACCATCTATAATGCGGCTTACGATGCTGTTCTTTTTGTCTACTCGATTTTTCATTGCTTAAATCCTTATTAGAGGTTGCCTTGACCATTCATGATTTCTATGATGGTATCTATATGTACTGGTTCAGCTTCTCGTCTTTTTTCAAAAGAGACGTATTATCGCGTAAAATGACATCATTTAGGTAAGGACATTGCAAAATCTTTAAAAAGAATTAAATCGGCTTTGGATGACCACCGCCCATAGCAGCAAACAAAATCATAAGGATTATTGCTTGAATGACCCAGCCAATGATGCAGACACCTACAGCTCGCAGTGTACTCTGATAATCAAGCGCTTGCCTCACAGCGATGACCATGGCGATTAACATCCAACCTCCTGTTACCAGAAAAATAACTCCGCCGATTCCTGGTATAATAGCCAACACCCGAAGTAACCCTGGTGAACTCGAAAAACCAATAGTTCTCAAAAGTTCGCCAAAATCAGCTTTGGTCTGTGGTTCGGGAAGGATTTTGGCACCGATAAAATAGGTAATATATGCCCAAACAAACCATGCAACAAGGGCTGCAATTGCTCCCATAATTATACCTTCTGCGCCTATTGTGCCGATACTTCCTATACCGGCGGCTATGCTTGAAAATATTACAACTCCCATCGCTTGGGTCATCGCTTTTTTATCCGCCTCAACTTCTTCATACAGGTTAACATCGAGCTTGGCGGCACGAACGATACGGTCAATATAACTTTGCATTTAAACCTCCTAAATTTATCACATTTCGTATATTGGGTTATGTATTTATTATCAGGATTTTAATCAAGTCCGTATGACATCTTAGCCACTTTGAATCAGGCCCAATGGGTTTTTTAAAGCCGATTCTTTCTCCTATCTTTCAATTCTGAACGTTACACCAACGCCGTCTGGTTGAAAAGGCCTTTTAGAACCAGATTCAGGTTTAGATTTTGTCCATCTTTAAAAAAATAGACCAAAATGCCTGTCAATTTTAAGCCGTCCTGATCTATACTTGATTCTACAAAGATAAGATAAATTGAAACATCACTTGATAGGTCCATGTAATATACCCAGCCCGTGGAGAAATAGTTTCGTTCAGATTGGATTCGATGGTCCAGGGGGGAAATAGATCGTATCAAATCATACGTTTTCCGCGGTCTAAACTCCGGTATTGAACCGCTTCGGCAATGTGTTCCACCGTTATGTCGGATGCGCCGTCAAGATCGGCAATGGTGCGGGCGATCTTAAGGATGCGGTTGTATGCTCTGGCTGAAAGACCGAGCTTATCAATTGCGGCTTCCAATATGTCCGCTGATGCACTATCAATTTTGCAGTGTTTTTTAATATGCCGGTTGATCATCTGCGCGTTGCAGTGAATTTTTGTTCTTTTAAATCGTTCGAACTGGCGCTCTCGTGCAGCTGCAACGCGGGATCTGACAATTTCCGATGATTCCGCATTGCTCTGTGCCATCAGGTCCTTGTACGGAACCGCCGGAACTTCCACGTGGATATCGATCCGGTCCATCAATGGACCGGATATCTTTGATCGGTATCGGTGAATCTGGGGATAGGTACATCGACACTCATGCTTTGGGTCGGAAAAGTACCCGCACGGACACGGATTCATTGCCGCGATCAGCATAAAGCTTGAGGGGTAAGTGAGGGTTAGTGCGGCTCTTGAAATGGTTACCCGAAGATCCTCCAAGGGCTGCCGGAGAACTTCCAACACATGTTTTTTAAATTCGGAAAGCTCGTCCAAAAACAGGACACCATTATGGGCCAAGCTTACCTCGCCGGGTCTTGGGATATGGCCACCGCCGATTAATCCCGCATCCGATATGGTGTGATGGGGCGATCGAAAAGGCCGTTTTGTAATCAAAGCCTCATCTTTTGGAAGCATTCCGATGACGCTGAATATTTTTGTCGTTTCAATGGCTTCTTCAAATGTTATGGGTGGGAGTATCGTGGGAACGCGTTTTGCCAGCATCGTCTTCCCCGAACCTGGGGGACCGATCATGATAAGATTGTGTCCTCCCGCTGCTGAGACTTCCAAAGAACGTTTGACGTGTTCCTGCCCTTTGACTTCTGAAAAATCGACTTCAAAATTTTTCCGGCCATTAAATATATCGGAAATATCGGCTCTCTCAGGTTTTATTTTGGTAAATCCACGGAAAAAACCCACAAGCTGGGACAGTGTTTTCACAGGCAGAACCGTTATTCCCGCCACAACCGATGCTTCGCGACCGTTGTCATTAGGTACAATGATGCCTTCATATCCGGCATCTTTTGCAGCCAGGGCCATGGGAAGAGAACCTTTCACCGGTTTAATACGACCGTCCAGTGAAAGCTCACCCAGAACAAGGTATTTGGATATGATTTTCTGGGGAATGATTTGAGTTGCAGTAAGTATTCCTAAAGCGATGGGCAGATCAAAACCGGTCCCTTCCTTTTTGATGTTTGCCGGCGCAAGGTTAACGGTGATTCTGTCATCCGGAAAGGTATAACCCGAATTATTGATGGCAGACTTGACCCGTTCTTTGCTTTCTTTTACTGAAGCCTCCGGGAGTCCGACGGTGGTAAAGGTGGGGAGCCCCGATGTTATATCAACTTCCACTTCAACCAGGAATGCATCAATTCCAATAACAGCGCTGCTTAAAACCTTTGCAAGCACGCTCCCTCCTTTCATGAATCACAAGATATTCATAGGACGAGG
>JBFESJ010000110.1:0-12022 GCA_041548585.1 Desulfobacterales bacterium
CCAATCCAAGAAAAAACACCACGGTTTTTACTTGTGATAAAATGGTTTTTTCATGGGATGATTCGAGCAGCAGCGCTTTCATTTGTGATTGACTGATAACGTTAGAAGACCTCTTCAAGCCATACAGCGGGAAATTCGGCTTCCGCTGGTCTTCAACAGAGATGAAGATTTCAGCGACATTTTTTGTAATTTTTTGGCCACGACAATCTGCCACGAGTCTGAAGTCTCCTGCACAACCCCGGCATGAAAGAAGTTTTGTATCGGCAAGAAGTTCAATGTCCATAGAATCTATGGTTAAAGGAAATTCAACGGCATTATCTGTAGTGGCAAGGACAACATCTGCGCCGGAAGAAAGAAGTTCTTTTGCAAGATGGTGGGCAGTCGGTCCGTTTCCGATAACGAATGTTTTTTTATTCAAGATCGCCACCTTTTCAAAGTTTGATTTTCCCTTCAAATATAAAAGGCGAAATCAATTGTCAACAGAGACTCAAATACCATTATTGCCCACTGGATTAGGGAAAAAATATAAACAAAAAGAAAGGTCATGAGTCCCGATGCAAAAGGGGTCATGATCCACCCCAGGGTGATTTTGACGAGCATCTTTGGATTGACAGTTCGAAGCCCCCCCACAATGCCCACGCCCACCACAGCACCGACAACAGCCTGAGAGGATGATACCGGAACCCCGATTTGGGTAAAAAGATGGAGAGTCAGCGCCTCGGCCAAGACCGTCACGAGGGCGGAAAAAGGGTCTAATGGAACGATGCCTTTACCAACGGTGATCATAACCTTTTTACCGTAAGTGAGCGTACCCAAAGCGATACTGAAGCCTCCGATAAGGGCGGCCATCTGAGTGGTTAGAAGACCTGATCCCACATATATACCGGTCACGTTCGCCACATTATTGGCGCCAAGAGAATAGGCTCCATAGCATCCTGCCACAATGATGCCCACGGTATAAATCGTATTTCGATGGGTCAGGCTCAGAATCGTTTTATCAAAAATAAACTTCAGGATATGGTAAAGCAGATATCCGAAAATCGTTCCGCCGATGGGCGTAAGGATCCAGCACGCAACGATCTTAATCAGCTTGGAGAAATCCGCTGAACCCGATAGAATACCGGCCCCGATAACAGCACCGATGATCGCCTGAGAAGTGGACGCGGGAATGGCAAAGTAGGTCAGGATTGTCATGGTGATGGCCGAGGCCAGGGCACATAAAAAGGCCTCCATAGGAATCAGTCGAGAAAGGTCACTGACAATTTTCATACATTTGGGGCCTTCAAAAATGGCACCCAGCAGGACAAAAATCGATGTCAGAAGAATGGCTGTCTGATATTTTACGGTACCGGTTGTAACCCCTGTTCCAAAGATATTTGCAGAATCATTGGCGCCCAAGCTCCAGCCCAGAAAAATACCGCTGATGACCTTCCACACTAAAACACCCCGCTATCCCGGATTTCTCCCATCATCCCATTATCCTGTTATCCATTCACTTCATACTCACGTTGATGACCTGGAGATGATCGCTTGCATCCTCAATGACATCGCTGATGGAGGTCAGACAGGAAAGAAATTGGGACAGGATTTCACCTTCCCAGAAATTTGTTATCTCTATCTTCTGTGCATCCCGAATCAGATCGAACTTGATATCGTCGATCTTTTTTTCATAAATCCGTATCGCCAAAATTTTTTCTCTGAGGTCCTCACCCACGAGCATAGCCTCAAAGGTGATCAACAACATCTCACAGATACGGCGGTTTAGGAAGGCAACATGGATACACTCACCTCTCAACGGGCTGGGAAGTTTTACATCCAAATATTTGTAGCCGGTGTCCTCGAGCAAATCAAAAATGCTGTCGACAATTTCAACAAATTTACAAAGATCCGGCCTGATGTAAGGCAAAAAGGCCCCTTCATAAATTCTCGATATAATATCCCTCCGGATGGAATCTCCTTCCCTTTCGATATGCATGACCTTTCGCATGAGGCGCCGATCATCGGTTTCAATTGCCGTCTTAAAAAAACCGCAGGCTGTGCAGAGGAGTTTAATATGTTTTCTGATTTCCCTGACAACCTCGTCTTCTTTTTTGCCTTTGGAAAATATCTTTTTAAAAAACATGTTCTCCTCGCGCCCTCGCGATAAGGGTGGCCGCCATGACATCCATTAGGGCAACAACACCGATGATCCGGTCATCATCACAAACAAAGGCCCTTGCAACATTGGATTCACCCATAATTTTTGCAGCTTCGTCAAAATCCATATTCCGATCAACAGATATGATGGGTTTTGAGGCGATTTCCGAGACCTTGATGTGATTTGGATCAAGTCCTTTAGCCAGAACTTTGAAGACCACATCCCTTGCTGTAATGACACCATTATCCTGATCATTGTCAGGAAATCGGACCAGCAAAGACCGGATCCTTCTGTCCACCATCCTTTCAGCAGCATCGTAAACCGATTTATCAAACCCAATCGTTTCGATTTTTGTTGTCATAAATTCTTTAACTTTCATCCGTATGCCCCCCTACCCGATTGATAAGAAGTCGCTTATTTAGAGCTGTTGAGTGATAAATTTTAAACTAACGTTTCAGAGTCAGGGAAAAGTGATTTGGCCAACAACCAAATGCTCTTTTTTTTTTATGGAAATGTGGGATAAACATAAACATTAGCTTTCAAATAGCGAAGGCGGAATTGATTGTCAACAGAGACTTTTTCTACAAGCTCTCAAATTTTCAGCAAATGTAAACACCTTTAGACTGACGGAAAATCCACTTTTGCTTTACATCTCAAAAATCCGGGTGCTATTATTTTTTTGAGCACCAGCTGCTCCAAACAGATCGATACAGTAACAGCGTTATTGAAGCGTGCCCTGCTATCCCGCTTTACTCCGCCAAAAAGCGGAGTTTGCTCTCGCTGTTGCCGGTTCAATAAGTAGAGTTTCTTGAAGGAGGGATTTTTTTATGAAAGCTTTTACAGCCGTGTTGATCATACTTTTTAGCACCATCGCATTTGCCGGTGGTATCGATACCGTTATCAGTCCTCCATCGAACAGCCTACAGGCCGGACAGTCGACGATGTTTTCCGTGTACTTTCACAACTCGGGGGATACATCTATACCGGTCGACATACCTGAACGTGTTTTCTGTCGTTTGACATCTGAAAATCATACCGTGGAGGTAGAAGCTTATGCGGTCCCTATGAAATCCAAAGGCACCATCACAATCTGTGCAGGTTGTTTTGAAAAAATGCAATATTCGCTGTCCCTTCCCCCAACCATTGATGGTACGGTTACCATGGAAGTTCTGGATTTTGAAAATGCCCGTTCCATGTTTGCGGTTCATAGCAGCGCTTCAATGAAAGCGTCAAAAAGCGACGAAACCGCACCCAAGGAATTCGAAGCCCTGGATTCACTCTATGAACTGTACCAACCGTATCTAAAAAATATCGCGGCTTACGAACCGATGTATTTTCTCGTGGGAACCGATCCGGAAAAAAGCAAGTTTCAATTCAGCTTCAAATATCGACTTTTCAATCCCGAAAGGAACCTGGCTCAAAAACACTCATGGGTTAAGGGTTTTCATTTTGCTTATACACAAACATCTTTCTGGGATTTGAAATCGGCGTCCAAACCGTTCGAAGACACCAGCTATAAACCGGAATTTTTTTTCCTGTCACCCAATATCAGGGTTCCCTGGGCCACAGGATTCTTTGTAAAGGGCGGTTTTCAGCATGAATCCAACGGCCGCGGAGGGGAATATTCACGGAGCACCAACTTTTTGTATGTCAAGCCCATATATATTGCCTACGATAAAAACACCAAACTGGGCATAATGATTGCGCCGAAGATTTGGGCATACATTGCCAACGAAGACGAAAACAATCCCGACCTAGAAGATTACAGGGGGTATTTCGATCTGGAGATAAAGTTGGGTCAAGCGGACGGTTTTGTTCTGGGGTCCCATTTTCGCTGGGCAAAGGAAGGCGCTTCCATTGAGCTCGATCTAACCTATCCGCTGCATCGTTTTATATTTAAAAATCTCGACCTGTACTTTCAAGCCCAGTATGTCAGCGCCCTGGCAGAAAGTCTGCTCAATTATGAGGATCGAACAGAGGCCTTTCGTCTTGGATTTGCCATTGTCCGTTGAGGTTTATACCGATTCGCACATCGATATATACACTACCTTTTTTTTAATTCCGGCCACGAATCCAATTGCGGTAAGCCATATTGAAAAATTATTGCTTCTACTTTTTATATTTATCTCTTTCAAGAAAATTTCAGGCCAAGATATTTGGCGATCTTCCACGCAGCACTCCCGGCACTGGCTATGGTTTCGGGGATGCTCATCGGTCCCTGGACAGTCCCTGCGGTAAAGATGCCATTTAGAAAAGCTTTTGTCCCTTGATCATCAATTTTGAAAAATCCGGTGTTGTCAGGCTCAATCCCGAGTAATCCGGAGATTGTTTCAATATCTTGACACGGTGTGATACCGATGGACAGCACAACCAGATCAAAAACTTCTTGCAGGGTATTATGTGTATGGTTATCCACATAGTTTACTTTCAGGCACTGACCGTCCGTTTCGTAGATGTCTCCGGGAATCGCACGGATCATCTGAACTTCTTTTTGAACATCTTTATAAAATTGCTCAAAGTCTTTTCCGAATGTCTGCACATCCATATAAAAGAACGTGATGTCGGTTTCAGGCTGCCTTTCTTTAATCAGCCTTGCCATACGCAGCGCTGAACCGCAGCAAATCTTTGAGCACCAAAGATGGTTCAGCTTGGAATCCCTTGATCCCACACATTGAATAAAGGCCATCCGATCCGGCGCCATATTATCGCTCGGCTTTTTCACACATCCGGTCCGTTTTATCATCCTTTCCAGGTCCAAACCGGTGACAACATTTTTAAAACGCCCGTACCCGTATGGTTTGTCTTTGGGGTTGAAAGGTTGAAATCCGGTGGCAATCAATACGCCATCTGCTTCAATTGTATGTTCCGATGCTTCTTTGTCCAGATCAATGGCCGTTTCAGGGCATTCATCCCGACATATGGTGCAGGATTGATCTTTGAAATAAAGGCATTTTTCCTTGTCGACCGCATAAAATGGGAGGTTGTTTTTTGAAAAAGCCTGAAGAAGCGCCCTGTCGACCGGACATCGATCAAAACACAACCCGCAGTTGGTGCACTTTTCGGGATCGATATACAGAGGTTCTAAACGAATACTTGCTGAGAATCGACCGTTTTTAGATATGTTTTGTACCTGAGTGCCGGTCAACATCTTTATGTTTGGGCGAGAAACCGTGCTTTGTAATTTTTCTTCCACCATGCAGGCGCCGCATTTTACGCAGGTATTTTTAATGGCCTTGCAGGCATAGCCGATGGCGTGTCCGCCCAGAAAATTCGATTTTTCAACCAACTCAACATTGATACCCAGATTGGCGAGATCGACCGCTGCGGAAAGACCGGCCACCCCACCCCCGATGATCAGAATACATTTATCTCTCATAATAAGGCGACATCTCCATTTTTGAACCAAAACTTACTCGTAATTTAAAACAAATTGCAAGTATAAAGACAAAACAAATAAGCAGTTGAAGCGCTTTTATCAATGGCGTTATTTGAAAAATACTCGCCGATCCCTCTCATTATTTAAAATCCAAAAAATTTTTCAGCATTTTTCGTTACAATTCCGGCAAGCTCATCTTCCGGTATCTTTTTGATCTTTGAGAGGTGAAACAGGGTCTCATGGAGGTCAGCCGGTTCCGAGAAGCGATCACCATATTGAACCGGTGCATCGGTTTCTATTAAAATCCTTTCTATCGGGGCCCTTTTCATTGCCGCTTGATGATAGGGACTATACGCCAGTGCCGGTGTGGCAGATACAAAAAATCCTTTTTCTATGATGCTGTCGAGAATATCAATTGGGCCACTGTACCAGTGAAACACCGCCTTTTCAACGCCAGCTTCTGCTGTCATTTTATAGGTGCTTTGATGGGAAAACCTGGAATGGATGATGACCGGTTTATTACGTTTAACCGCAAGGTTCAGCAATTGTGAAAAAACTGCTTTCTGAAGTTTTTTCTTTACCTTCACTTTATAGTCGAGTCCCACTTCACCCAGTGCAATGCAGCGGTGCAGGTTCTCCCTTATGAAAACGATGGTGTTTTCCACCTCTTCCGGCCTTATGGACCAGGGATGATAACCGATGGCAGGGAGTACGGTATCCGGAAATCTATCGGCAAGTACAAGGTTTTTTTGGCAGGAATCAAGATTCATTGCAACGGCAACCATTCGTTTAACACCCGCTTTCAGGGCATTTTCAACGGCCCTTTCCGAATGTTCGATTTCGCTTAAATGAACATGCCCGTCGATCAAACCGTTTTGAATATTCATTCGATTTAAGCTGATCAAATTCATAGGTATTTAACACAAACAGCTTTACAGATTATTGATTATCATAAAGACTCTATTCATTTTTCCCTTTACCCTATTATTTAAAACATATACAACCGCAAAAATGGATCAACAAAAAAAGTAAAAGTGAATCGGATTTATAAAACCACATAAAAATGGTGGAATGATGATTGAAATTGACATCCCAGGGAATAAAATACTTCAGCTTGAGCACCTCGTCTTGGACTACAACGGCACCATTGCATTTGACGGTGGTTTGATTGACGGTGTCAAGGCGTGTCTGGCCGAACTTTCACAAATGTTAACCGTCCACGTTATCACCGCCGATACATTCGGCAGTTTCGAAAAAGCAATCCAGGACATTGATTGCAAACTGGCCGTCATACCTTTGGACCGTCAGGATGTGGCAAAGTTGGAATATGTCGAAAATCTCGGATGTGAAAAAACCGCGAGTATGGGCAATGGCCTAAACGATCGATTGATGCTCAAAGCATCGGTTCTGGGAGTTGCCGTTATTCAAGAAGAAGGGGCCTCTTTTGAAACGATCGCTTCGGCGGATGTCGTGTGCACAGATATTTTATCCGCACTGTCCCTTTTAAGCAATCCTTTGAGACTCATTGCCACGTTGAGAACCTAACCCTGACAAGCCGAGGCAAAGCAGGACGTATTAATCACGAAAGCACGAAATTTCGAAACCACGAAAAAGATAATTTAATTCAATTTCGTGCTGTCTTCTTTTCGTATTTTCGTGATGATTTTAAATTTTTTGCCATAAATAGTACAAAAACTTCAATTAAGAAATTAATGACGATGATAATAAGTTGTAAAAATTTCGAGATACAGAATTGGAGTCTCTATGAGCAGTTTTACCATTTGCAGGCTTGTATCCGGGGGACTGATTACCAACTATTTTTGCACGTCGCGTTGCAGGCACTGTCTTTATAATTGCAGCCCGAATTGGGGAAAAAAATATATTGACCTTGAAACCGCCGAAAAATGCTTTAACCGGATTTTAGAACTGGGGTGCCGGTCCGTGCATATCGGTGGCGGTGAACCCATGCTCCGGCCGGAAAAGCTAGAAAAAGTTCTCGAAGTCGCAAATAGTGTCGGTATGGGGATCGATTATGTGGAAACCAATTCTTCATGGTTTAAAGGGCCCGAATCTGCAGTAAAAATTTTGAAACGCTTGAGGAAAAAAGGTCTCGGCACCCTTTTGATTTCCATCAGTCCTTTTCATAATGAATTTATTCCGTTTTCAAAAGTCAAGGGTGTAATCGATTCCGGAAGGAAGGCTGGGATCGGACTTTTCCCGTGGATTAACGATTTTTACAAAGACCTTTCAGTCTTTGAGCCGAACACCACCCATACATTTGAAGAATTTTCCAATACATTCGGAAAGGATTATTTGGTCAATACCCTCGGTCGGTACTGGGTGCATATGGGTGGGCGAGCCCTGGAGACTTTCAGAACCGAGTTACCTGGAAGTTCTGCACACAAACTTTTAACGGAGAACTCCGGAAGTTGTAGAAATCAGCTTTCCGATACCAGCCATTTCCATGTAGATCTTTTCGGCAACTACATCCCCGGACTCTGTTCTGGAATCGCGGTTGCAATCGAAGATTTGGGAAAACCGTTTTCCAGAGAAAAATATCCGGTTCTAACAATACTGACAGAATCCGGAATCAGAGGATTGCATGATATGGCTTGTGCAAATTATGGTTTCAGTTCGAAAAGAGATGTCTATGTGAACAAATGCGATTTGTGTACGGATATCCGAAAGTTTTTGATAAGCCACGATAAAGAAGCGTTTAAGGAACTCGCTCCTTTAGAATTTTATGAAGAAATATCATAAAAATGAAAAATTTTTTTATCCCCTTTTAAATTTAAAATGCTTAGCTTAGGAACTAGAAGCTATCTCAAAAATAAGGTTAGGGTTCAGGAAGCAAGTTGAGCTCTGCGAAATCCCGCCGTCGGGGGCATGGAGCGGTGAAAAAGCGGAGCATACACGCAGTATGTGAGCATTTTTAACCGTTCCACAACGCCGCCATGGGCACTTAGATTGTTTTTGAGATAGGTTCTAATTATTTTTTGCAGCAGTCTTGTGGTTGAGAGCAGTCCGACAGGCATGCCACATCCTTTAGCTCACTGTGTCCATTTCTATATTCATCAATGGCCTTGTGAAGCGTTTTAACGGCAAGCTGTATGCAGTGGTGTTTTTTGACAGGAAGATCGACAAGCTTGTTGAACACATCTCCGTCATTCAAATTTCTGGCCTGTTCAATACTTTTGCCTTTAACCAGGTCCACAGCAGCCATTGAGGCTGAAATCGCACCCGGACAGCCGAGCACCTGGTATCTGATATCCGTAATGGCATTATCATCGATTTTAAGAAAGATTTTCATGGTGTCCCCGCAGGATCCCACCATATCTGATACCTGATCGGCATCCGGCAGGCTTCCCATATACGGCTGCTCTATAAAATATCGAACGGCCTTTTCCGAGTACCCGCAATCCAAAAGCATCTGTTGTTGATCTCCGGTATCTTTCTTAAATAAAACTTCAGGTTGATTTTTTTCATCATGTTTTAACGAGGTCATTGAACAACTCCCTGATGTTAATTTGTTTTAAACATGAATTTTCACGAACAGGAACCTTTCATATGCAAAATTCAGGTCATAATTTATCCGGCAAATCTATGATTAAAAACTTTTTATGTCAAGTTTACTTTTTTCAGATTCTTGACATGCTGTTTTAAATTTCCTGCGGTCCTTTTTTCATAAAAATAATTTTTTAAAAATTACTCAAAAAAATGAATCTATCAGGGGGGAGAGATATGATTAAAATGCTGCTGGTCACGTCTGAAATAGAGCCTTTTTCTGAATTTGCCACGGTACTGAAAGAAAAGGATGATGTTGAACTGACTTGGGCGGCATCCGTACAAGAAGCTTTGGAAGCAATATCAGAGAATCCTGTTGATCTTGCCATTATCAATGAAAATATTGGCGACATGACAGCAATTGAATTTATGAAAAAACTGCTTCCGATAAATCCGGTGATCAATTGTGCCGCGGCCAGCTCACTTTCTTCCGAAGAATTTCATGAGGCCAGTGAGGGACTTGGCGTGCTGATGCAATTGCCTGTTGAACCCGGAACATTTGAAGCAGAGGATCTGTACAAACGATTAAAAAATCTGAAAGATCTCACAGCAGGCATTCACATTGGCGTGAATACAAACGAATAAGAATTCGAATGAAACTTTGCAAAATGATGTTTATAAGTTATTGTACGGTAACGGCTTGACAAAAAAGCAGACAGCTATATATTATGAGCATATTCTCATAACATTTTTTAAGAATTTCCCTCCTGAACTTATACGAGATCATTGAAATTCAGCGACAGTCAAAATAATATCAAATTTGTATGTAATGAAATATTGTATAAGATGAAAGAAAACCCATCTCATAAGATACCCCAACACGTGACAGATATCATTCTGCAGAGTATTTCTGACGGCGTATTCACTGTGGATCATAAATGGCGCATCACCTCATTCAATCGTGCTGCAGAAATGATCACCGGTATCGAGCGCGATGAAGCATTGGGAAAATATTGCTGGGAGGTTTTTCGTTCCAACATGTGCGAAACCGACTGTGCACTCCGCCGAACAATGAAGCAGGGAAAACCCTTTGTCGATACGTCAACCTATTTTATTAATAGCCATAAACGCCGTATTCCGGTTATGGTCTCAACTTCGTTGCTCAAGGATAAAGACGGCACTGTGCTGGGCGGGGTTGAAACGTTTCGTGATATGAGCATCGTGGAGGAACTACGCAAAGAACTGGATGGTCGTTTTCAAATTGGTGATATGGTCAGCCGTAGCCAATCCATGCATAAAATATTTACAATCCTGCCACAGGTGGCGGAAAGCGATAGTACGGTATTGATTCAAGGAGAAACGGGCACCGGCAAGGAGCTTCTTGCCCGGGCCATCCATGATTTAAGCCTCCGTCGCGACAAACCGTTTATAGTGATCAACTGCGGCGCTTTACCGGATACGTTACTGGAATCCGAACTTTTCGGATACAAGGCTGGGGCTTTTACCAATGCGGTAAAAGACAAGCCCGGCAGTTTTGCCCTTGCCGAAGGCGGCACCATCCTGCTGGATGAAATCGGAGATATTAGTTCCGCATTTCAGGTGCGGCTGTTGCGTGTGCTTGAAGAGGGGGAATTTCAACCCCTTGGAGCCGTAAAAACAGTTAAAGCGAATATCCGCGTCATCGCGGCAGCCAATAAAAACCTTTCAAAAATGGTTGAAAACGGTGAATTTCGGCAGGATCTTTATTATCGCATCAATGTTATACGACTCACACTTCCGCCCCTTCGAGACCGTAAGGAAGATATTCCACTTCTTATACACCGGTTCATTGCCAGGATGAACAATATGCGCGGAAGAGCCGTAACCGGAATAGATAAAGAAGCGCTGGGGTTGCTCATGTTCCATGATTATCCGGGTAATATCAGGGAATTGGAAAATATCATTGAACACGCCTTTGTGCTCTGTCCCAACGGAAATATTCTGCCGCAACATTTGCCGGACCCTTTTATTTCTCAACCGCTGACGTCAATCGATCATAATAACTTGGGAAATGAGCTAAAATCAGCAGAAGCCCGGGTGATTATTGATGCACTTAAACGAAACAATTATAACCGGTTGGCGGCAGCTCACGATCTCGGACTGCACAAAAGCACGCTCTTTAGAAAAATAAAAAATCTAGGAATCAAGCTTCCTAAAATCGACGGACGTTCAGCATCTCATTAAAGTTGCAATATTGCGACTCCATGCCTGCATACAGTTGCATTTTTGCTGTTATTCCCGCAACCTCCTTTCTTATAAAAACATTAATGACCAACGATATCTTATTGTAATTAATATTCTTTTAGTTAACGTAAATTATCGCTTTTTTACTGGCATGGGGATTGCAGACTTTTTTAAACAGAAGGAGGCAAGCCGAAAAATGAAAATGGCGTTAACTGTCTGGGGAGACCGAATTTCACCGGTGTTTGATGCTGCACACATGCTGCTTGTTGTGGAAATCAAGAACGCCAAGATAATCAGCAGACATTACGAACCATTTTATCCTGAATTACCCACACGCCTGGCCGTCAGGCTGGCGGAAATGAATGTTACAGTCCTTATTTGTGGTGCCATTTCGGAGATGCCTGCAAATATACTTGAAGCAAACGGCATAAAACTGTTTCCGTTTATTACAGGTGATGCCGGTGAAGTCATTGATGCATACGCAAAAGACGTTCCATCTATGCCGTCATTTTTAATGCCGGGATGCCGTCATAAATGTCACAGGCACGCAGGAAAGGGAAAAAAGCATGGTGCTCGTTTTGCTTACGGAAGGGAGGTGACGCATATGCCAAGAGGCGATGGAACAGGGCCCAAAGGCCAGGGCCAAGGAACCGGAAAAGGTCAAGATGGATCTAAATCCGGCAAGGGCCGCATAGGATCCGGCACAAACTCCGGTCGCAGATCAGGAAAAGGACAAGGCAGGGGACAGGGCCGAGGTAAAGGCGCCGGACAAGGTCGAAATA
>JBFESJ010000111.1:0-11899 GCA_041548585.1 Desulfobacterales bacterium
GAATAACATTTCGTTTCAGCCACCGGATAATTTTGTTTAGACCGGCAAGAACTCGCAAACAAAAGCGCGTAAAAAAGAACAGGGTCATGGCGTTTTAGAATATCGTGTAGTCGTTTGATTTTATTTTCTAATTTGAAAAACTTCGAAGATGTTCTCTTTAACGCGCTCTAATTTGCTCAGACAGCTTCCCGATCCAAACGAAATCATCCGGCGGCTTACGGCAAATTGTGACCGTTATTAATTCAACCACACCAAAGGCGGATAAATCGGAACATATTTTTGGCAACTGCTATAAATTCGTTCAATGATGCCAATGGCGGATCGAAGTTGGGTGTAATCGCGTATGCAATAAACAGGGACGTATGTGTTCACGGGATGTGCTCCCCCGGTTCACTCCGGTGTCTACGTGACTGGTCATTTCAATGACTTAGCAGCGGTGGCATTCCTGCCCCCTTTGCGTTCTCCCGCGAAAAGCATGCGGGAGCCGCGGCCTCCCGCACTTCTAAGTTATTGAAATGACGAAGCCACTCTGCCAATATCGTTACACGGGGAAGCACACCCCGTGAACACATACACAGGGACAGATCTTTAAACGGATATTACCGCGTGGGGAGATAAATATGGCTGCGACGAAAGAAGCATTAAAAAATAGAGAATATGATGTCATCATTGTCGGCGGTGGTCCTGCCGGACTGTTTGCAGCATTTTACTTGTGTGAAAACTCCACACTTGATGTTCTTGTTATAGAAAAGGGGAAAGGACCCTTAAAACGAAGATGCCCGATCAAAATAAATCGAAAGTGTATGAAATGTCGGCCATGCAATATACTATGTGGCGTCGGGGGAGCAGGTTTATTTTCAGACGGCAAGTTAAACTTCATTCACAAACTGGGTAAAACCGATTTAACACAGTTTATGTCCGTCCACCAGGCTCAGGAACTTATTCTTGAGACGGAGCAAATATTCAACAAATTCGGTATGGATGGCCCTGTCTATCCAACGGATATGAAAGAAGCAAAAAATATCCGTAAAAGGGCCAAACGCTATGGAATCGACCTGCTTATTATCAAGCAGAAACACCTTGGCAGTGAATGTTTGCCTGGATATATTTCGGATATGGCCGAATACATCAAGTCCAAAGGGGTGACCATACATACATCTGAGGAAGTAAAGGATGTCATCGTCAAGAATGGATATGTAAAAGGCGTCGTGACCAACAGAAAAAAGTACCGTTCAAACAACATTATCTTGGGGCCTGGACGTGTGGGAGCGGACTGGGTTGGAAAACTGGCAAAGAAATACGGAATCGGGCTCAGGCAAAGAGGGATAGAGGTGGGCGTGCGAGTCGAGGTTCACAATGATATTTTGCAGGATCTTTGCGAAGTAATTTACGATCCCACTTTTTTTATACAGACATCAAAATATGATGATCAGACCCGGACATTTTGCACCAACAAAGGCGGCTTTGTCTCTTTGGAAAATTATAGTAACTTTGTCTGTGTCAACGGCCATTCATATCAGCAAAAAAAATCCGAAAATACCAACTTCGCATTTTTGTCCAAGGTGATTCTCACCGAACCTGTGACAGATAACCAAGCCTACGGCGAATCCATCGGAAGCCTCGCCACCCTGATCGGCGGAGGCAAACCAATACTTCAGCGCTTCGGAGATCTCAAACGCGGCCGGCGCAGCACATGGCGCCGAGTCAAAAAAGGCTTTATTATACCAACACTGACCCGTGTGGTTTGTGGCGATATCGCTATGGCCCTTCCCGAAAGAATTCTAACCAACATTATTGAAGGCCTGGATAAACTCAACCGAGTGGTTCCCGGGGTGTCCAATGACGAAACACTCCTTTATGCTCCTGAGATCAAGTTTTTTGCCACCCAGGTTGATACAACCGGAGAACTGGAGACAAAAATCAAAGGGATGTATGTGGCTGGGGACGGTCCCGGAGTGGCTGGGAATATCGTGTCAGCCAGTGCCACCGGACTGATACCCGCAAAAGCCATTGTAGATAAGACCCAAAAATAGTTGGGCGGCCAGGGAGCTTTCTTTATTGAACTGCTCCGGGAGCAACTTATTTAGTGTCCATCCATAAATAGTCTTTTTGCCCAATCTCTGCGTTATGCTCAAAAAATAATCCTCGGAATATCAACTATATGCCTGTGGTTATTTTTTTCGAATGCTCCCGCTCAAAGTCCGGGATCTTCGACTTGATCTTGAACAAAAATCCTTATTTATGGATGGACACTATTTAGGAGACCCCCTTGATAAATCGTGTCATTTCTGAAAAAATTATATTTTTGGCCTGAAAATGGGGAACGTGCCCGCAGTCGGGGATCAGCTTAACATCCACCGGTCCGGATACCTGGTCGGCAATGCCCATGGCTTGGGCGGCGGTTCCGTATTCATCATCTTTACCCTGGAGTATGAGGGCAGGGCAGGTGATTTTAGGAAGGATGTCTTGGATATTCCAGTTTTGAAATTCAGGTGAAAGCCATCTATTGGCCCACCGGTAGAAAACCGTTTCTGTATTCTCTTTGTGATATCGGGCAAACTTTTCTTTTAAGGACGTGGTTTCAAAGGCTTTAACAGCTCTCCGAATACCATCGATGGTTATTTGTTCAACAAAGATATGTGCTGCCTCTGTAATAATCCCGCGCACCAGATTTCTGTGAGAGGCCGCGGCGATTAATGCAATTGTGCCCCCGTCGCTGTGTCCGATAAGAACGGCATCATCAATATTGCATTCTTTTAACAGTGCCGGCAAGTATATTAAAGATTCTTTTTGTAAGTAATCAACCGGCCATTGACGCTCAAAATTTTCGGAGCCGCCGTAACCTTTTCTGTCGTAAACCAATCCAGAGCAGCCGGTGGATGCGCAGAGCGTTTCCGGGAAATTTCGCCATATCTCAATACAGCCAAGGCCTTCATGAAGAAAAACCAGTGTGGGGCTTTTCTTTGTTGATCCGGCGGGCTGAATCTCGATGCTTTTGACCCGGAGCCGGCTGCCGGCAATACGCACATGAAATGTCCGGGGAAAAATGTTCTTTTTTTCTTTGAGGTATTTTATCATTGTAAACGGGTTCAATTGGTACATTCTTGACACGTCTGTTGAGTCCGACAGAATAGACTATGAATATAAATATTTGTCAAGCGTGTAAACTTAATCCTTTTTAAATCAAATACTGCTGGCCGAAAATGGATTGGAAAAACTGGCCGAAGATATGGATTTTGAATTTGACGGAATACAGGTTGATGATGTTGTAAAAGAGAGCGATGTTCTTCCCTGGGGTGATCTGTCAATGGAAGTGATTGATGTCCCGGATTATTCTGGAAGCGTCTTATGCAAAAATAAAGGATATTGAAATGAGTACAGAGGAGGCAGCGGACAGGGTTTTGGCCTGGATGCCGGATGGCTTTATGCCAAGAGAGATCATCGCCATGGTGGTCGGTCAGATGATGAGATTTATCGCCGGGCGGTGTAATCTAAAGTAAATCCAGCACTTCAAAGATATTATCCATCAAGTCTATTACACAGAGCTTGTTTCTTAAAACAGATCCTTTGGATAGAAGTATTTTTACAACTTCGGAAGTTTCCATTGCAGCAAGGAGCGTTACGGCATGCGGCAAGCAGCCCAAAGAAGTCTCAGCACCTTTCTGTGGGAGAATATCTGAATCACCGTAAATAAGTGTTAACCCCTTGTCTTTGGGAAAGATGCTGGTTACATGTCCGTAGCCCCCTGCAACCGCCGCTGAGACAAGGGGTGATCCGACTTTATTTGCAGCGCTTTCCAGTAAAAATCGAGTTTTAATGTTGTCAAGGCAGTCAACTATAACATCTGACTTTTCTATTAGACGTTCGGCATTGTTGTCGTCAAGTAATTCCTCATGCCCATTTACAGTAATCGTCGGATTTATTTCACGGACCCTTTTAATGGCAGCTTTGGTTTTTGATGCTTCAAGAAGGTGGTATGTGCTTAAAAATTGCCGGTTCAGATTACTTTCTTCGAACGTGTCGGCATCAATCAGAGTAAGCGTGCCGATTCCAATGCGCGCCAGAATTTCAGTTACAGCACCGCCGAGTCCTCCGAGACCCACAATGCTTGCCCGTGAACGTAATAAAATCGACTGATCCTTTGGTGAAAATGTTTTCATGTTACGGACATAATGCTCAGGAACAATGTTTTCTGAAAGGGCTGTAGTTTCGATGTGAAGGCTGTTGAGTTGAAAGAACACTGAAAGATTTAAAATATGTTCAACAGAGATGCTGGTATAAAATGAACCATCCGGGAACTTTTTTCGAATTGAAACATTTTTAATTTTATTGATAATATCAGTTTTCACAAGATATTCCTCGCTGGAGATTTACTACAAGCTATCTCAAAAATACATCTAACGCCCAATTACGGTGTTGCGAACCTCTTCAAAATGCTCACATACTCCCTTGTATGCTGTGCTTTTTAATCGGCTCGTGCCCCCGAATGTCGGGATTTCGCAAAGCTCAACTTGCTTTTGAACGCAATCTGTATTTTTGAAATGGCTTGTAATATAATAACCTTGTAACTTTCAGAGAAAAACTATAAGAATGAAATCTTTCGGATTCTATAGATAGAATAAAGTGTAGGCGTCAAATCTTTGAAAGTCAAGGGAGTAAATTTATTTGCTGAGTGAAGAGAGTATATGAATATTGCGACGACGATAATACCAATATTTGCCGTGATAACAATAGGATGGATTGCCCGCTTAAAAGGATTTATTCAGCCGGAATTTTTGGGTCCGGCAAACCGTCTGGTCTATTATATGGCAATTCCCGCCATGATTTTTCACGCGATCTCTAAAGCTTCGTTAAAGACCCAGTTTGATGTAACCGTCCTTTTCATTACACTTTTTTCAGTTCTGGCTGTTTTTGCTGTCGCATGGTGTGTGGGCTTATTCTGGCGTATCCGGCGAAGAGAGTTGGGAACGTTTATTCAGGCCTCTTTTCATGGAAATCTTGGATATATCGGCCTTGCTGTCGCATATTATTCCCTCGGCAATGATGGGTTTGTGAGGGCCAGTATTATCGCCGGGTTTATCATGATATTACAGAATTTCCTTGCGGTCGTCGCCCTCCAATTAAATTCTGACAATATTTCAGCATCAGGAAATAAGCAATCGGTTATACTGAGAATCATGGGCAACCCTGTTATTCTCTCGGCTCTCGCAGGTATTTTATTCTCTTTTACGGGATTACGGTTGCCGCTTATTATCAGCAGGAGTCTGGACATTTTAAGCGGACTCGCACTTCCTATGGCCTTAATTCTCATCGGAGCGTCTCTGTCTTTTAAGGTGATGCAGTTAAAGATGTTTCGAATTTTTTCTTCAAGTTTTATGAAGCTCATTCTACTTCCGGGATTGGGGGTTATCCTCTATCGTTTATTCGATATAGATCTTAAAGATTATTTACCAGGACTTATTCTGCTGGCATCACCGACAGCCACGTTAACCTATGTTATGGCAAAAGAAATGAACGGGGATACAGATTTTGCAGTGGCAGCGCTTTCAACATGCACCATTCTGTCTGCTGCAACATTTTCCATATGGCTGCATGTTACGACTGGATGATGACAAACAACTTAAACCAACGAGTGGGAGGTTCTGTGAAGTGGCTTCACAACATTTTTGCGGTTTTTTTGAATTAGATTAAATAGGAGTCTGCCCAGCGCACAGCATCTTGATAGAATTTCGGAATATCATCCTCATTGATATTGATTTTGGAAATCATTGAAGAAAATTTCTTCCAATCCGCGGACTCATAACTGGAAACCAGTTTTAAATAATCTGCCAGTTCGCCCTTTTCTTCCAATAGCGCCAGTTTGATATTTTTCGAAAGCGGAAGGGTATTCATTATGTTTCCCATTTCTTTGTCGAGCATGGCATCAATAAGGGAAAAAAGGCCCATCAGAAAAAGCTCTGAAATATTAGCTCCGTTTTGTGAGTTCATTCCCAAAAGTTCGCAAAATCTGGCCCTGATAATAGACGTTCGGACAAGCTCATCGGGTTTGTCCGAAGCCAGTTCTGCAGTGGCAACCATTGAAATAAATCGCTTTATCTCTACTTCTCCCAATAAAACGATGGCATGCTTAATGGTAGAGATCTCACGAGCCCGTTTAAAGAATGCGGAATTTATGTAGCGCAACAGTTTGTAAGATATCGACACATCCCTATTAATCAGTTTTTCAAGTTTTTCAAAACTGCAATCTTTCTTATTTGCCTCACCCACGATCTGCAACAGTGTAATCTTGGACGGCACAATTTCTTTGCCTGAAATGATTTCCGGTTTGCTGAAAAAATATCCCTGAAAATACGTAAACCCCATTGACAAAGCCGTTTCAAACTCCTCGTATGTCTCTATTTTTTCAGCAAGTAGTTTGACATTTTTGCCTTTGAACCGATTCACCATTTGCTGAATTTCTTCTATAGGGGTCAGCATGAAGTCGATTTTAATGATGTCTGCCAGCTCGATTAACGGCTGTAATTTCCGCTTAAAGACAAAGTCATCCAATGCAAGTGCATAGCCTGCTGCTGCAATATCATTACACGCATTTATAACCTGCTCATTGGGGTCCACATCTTCCAAGATTTCCACCATCATTTTTTCTACGGGAAACATCATGGGGATTTTCTTCAACAGCAAACCTTGTGTAAAGTTGATAAAAGCTGTTTTACCAGCGGTGAGCTGATTCATACCGATGCTATAGAAGCTGTTCGAAAGGAGCTTGGATGTGGCTGTATCACCATCAATATCAGGAAAGGCATTCGATAATCCATTTCGGAAAAGAAGCTCGTATCCATACAACTTTTTATTTTTATGAAAAATAGGCTGTCTTGCTACATATACTTCCATAGACTCTCATCATCAAAAGGGATTGAATATATACTTCACTTCGTGTTTGTCAGGCCAAAGTGCCTCAGCAATTATGAAAAAAGCAAAAAGCGTGCCAGAAAGTGTAGTATAAGTTGTTCGCAAAATTATATTTTAATATCAATTTTAGTAAAGCTTTGGCACGATTCATGCTGATTATCAGTTTAATTGTTTATTTGTGTCAATAATTTGTCAGAACATCCTGCCCCAAAGTATACTGGATGGCCGTTATGTAGCACATTCCCACTCGGTTTACCACATCATTTAATGGAAAGACGTAATTCGCTTCTAGTGAGCAGAGACCTTGGATCGGTGCGCAGAGAACAAAGGACAGCGTAACGTTCCAATGGCATTGTGTAAAAGACCTATTTAAGGCGAAAAATTCAAGGGACAAGTCAATTAAAAATTTCACGGGGATTTTAAAAGTTGAAAAATTTATCCGCTTGAAAGATTGTACTTCTTTAAAAAAATTTGATATGATTTTCTTCAAAAATTTGTCATTACAGACCTCAACATGCTCGAGAAGGAAGGTATTGAGACTATCATTGAACTTCGACGAGATTTCCCGGATGTGAAAATAATCGCCTCATACACGTGAAATATCCGGGATAGAGGTTATTTTTGGGTTTAAACGACGACGAATTAAAAGAGGGGAAAGTATGATGAAAAAATTTATGTCACGGTTCGGACGGTTTGGCGTCATCCTTGTAATAACAGCACTGGTTCTTCCGGTATCCGGGAATGCTGCGGATTTTTCCGCCGACATGATTAATAAATCGCCCATGGGAAACATTAAAGGAAAGGTATATTTCAAAGGGGGCAACTTCAGGCAGGAAATGGTTATGGGAGGCAGAAATCAGATAACGATTTTTCGGAAAGACAAAGGACTTGTATGGGTACTTATGCCGGAGCAAATGATGTATATGGAAATGAATGCGGGCAGTCAGCAAAATATGGTTCCTGTTGATCCTGATGAACTCGAAAAGATGGGGAAAAAAGAATACCTGGGAAAAGAAAAGGTAAGTGGTTATAAGTGCTCGAAGTATCGCTACACACCGAATGACGCATCCCTTGGTACTTCAACATACTGGATTTCTGAAAAACTAAATTTTCCCGTTAAAATAGAAATGGATGGGCCATCCGGTCATATGGTTACGGAGTATCGAAACATCCGTGAAAAAACGGTTCCCAGCTCCCTTTTTAATATCCCTTCCGGGTACCAGAAGATGTCCATGCCAATGATGCCCGGCATGCAAAATCAGTGAGGACCGCAAAAAATAAAACTTCGGAAAACAGGGAAGAGATCTGTCCGATGGAATCTGATTATAGGTAATACCTTAAATGGGCGAAAGTCGAGGATATCCCAGCAGAGGCGGACAAGCCTTTCGCTTATTCGATCCCGTCCCGCCTTCAGCGGGGCGCGAGTTTCATAAAATCGTTTCACGATTTTATTTTATGATATCAATGATAGACTTCAACATTTCATCCTGGGCCCTTAGTGTTGCAAGATTTGCCTCATAACCCCTTTGTGCGATGATCGTTTGCGGAATCTCTTCGGCCAGATCCACATTGGACATTTCTTTTTCCGCAAATTGACCATCCGTTTCCTCAACAACAACAGGACCTGAAATTTCCGGTTGCGTGATTTCTACCGCTACATTCTCTTTTGGGCCTTCAACCAATGTCGCCCTGCTTTTTTTAAATTCCTCTGTTTCTACGTTTGCAATGTTGTTGGCGGTAACCCCCATTTTTACACCAAAAGCTTTTATTGCAGAAAGCGTGCTTTGCATTGAAAAAGTCATGGATATTCCTCCTTAATTAAAACACTTTGAAAAAAATAAGATAATGAACAGAGGATTGTTTTAACACGCTGTTTTATTAACATAAAAGGCGGGTGTCTCAAATCAGTCAGGCAACTCTGCCGCCGTATCCTCTGTATTTCAGGGCTTACTCAAAAATAACTTATTTTTAGTGAACCTTTGGGATTTAGGCCAGTGGTTTTGCGTCCCACCCTTTCGAGTGGTTTGCCTTTATCTAACCTTTTGTTCTGTATCGAGCAGTTTTGGTGAAAACTTTAATAAAAAATCGTTCAATGCACCAGAATGTATGGGGGTGTTCGCTGAATAGTGTTTAACGCATTGGAATAAGGATATATTTGCCTTCTTCTTCTTTAATTTTTATGCCATAAATCCTTAGGGTCTCTGTAATGGGGCGGCCAAACAAAAAATCCGTCAATTCAGGATCAAGACCGGCCTTTTGAACGACCAAATCTCTTATGTTTATATCATATGTTATCAGATCGAGAATACCTTTGAGTGGTTCATCCCTTTTACTTTTTTTCAGGGCATCTACAAAAAGTGTAAGCATGTCATATGAGCATCGCTCTTGGTGGCCCTCAACAATTTCCCATAATCCTTCAATGGATGACATAAGATCTTTTCGGGTCAACCGGTTTTTCGCGTAAATCTTTATAATTTCTCTGGTATCCCAGCATTTAAGGACCCTGCACTCGATAGGTCTTTGGTCATATATTGTACAATTATTATCCTTTTCATTAAAAAAAACACAGGCCCATGAACTTTTTTGTCCTTTTAGTTTTAAAATATCTGAAGATGCCGGCAAAAGGCATTCTTTAATGTTGTCATAAGCGCGTTCACCCTTCCTGATGGTATAGATATACTTTGACGGAATAATACCTTTTTCAATCAGCATCTTATCTTCAAGATGAAATGACGGCCCACCTTTTCTACAACAGGTGCCGCACCGGATACATTCTGTAATCCCGGTATGTTGTTTGGTTTTTAGAGGGTTTAAAATCATTTTAATCAAGCGAATCTATTAAAATGCTAAGTAAATGAGGGGTCGGGGGAGTTTTTATTGTAAACTTTCATATATCCATGGAGCGATTTAACAAACAAAAACACCCCGACCCCTGAAGTAAATCAAATAAATAATATACTTTTTCCATTTCGTTTACGATCAATTTGGGTAACATTTTATCTTTATTCAAAGATCGATTACTCAACCAGCAGATTTTCAAAAAAATCATTCCCTTTGTCGTCGACAATAATAAAGGCTGGAAAATCTTTCACGGCAATTAAAAAGATCGCTTCCATACCAAGCTCGGAATACTCTAATGTCTCGATGTTTGTTATGCAATCTTTACCCAGACGTGCCGCAGGCCCGCCAATGGAACCCAAATAGAATCCACCGAAATTTTTACACGATTGCGTAACTTCTTTTGAACGATTTCCCTTTGCCAACATAATCATGGAAGCACCATGTGTCTGAAAAATGGGAACATAGGGATCCATTCGACCGGCAGTAGTGGGGCCGAATGATCCTGAAGGATATCCATCGGGAGTTTTTGCCGGACCGGCATAATATACAATGTGATTTTTGAGATATTCTGGAAGACCTTCACCTTTGTCAAGTCGTTCTTTAAGTTTGGCATGGGCGATGTCTCGGGCTACGACAATTTTTCCTGTCAGGGTCAGGCGGGTTGCGACTGGATATTGACTCAATTCAGCACGGATTTTATCCATCGGACGATTTAAATCAATGCGAACGGCAGCTGTATCGGAACCTGCGGGTTCCGGTAGATATTTGGCCGGATCGGTCTCGAGACGTTCCAAATAGATGCCTTGTTTTGTGATTTTTGCTTTGATATTCCGATCTGCACTACAGCTGATACCAAGGCCGATAGGGCAGGATGCGCCGTGTCTTGGAAGCCGAATGACCCGGACATCATGACAGAAATATTTTCCACCGAACTGGGCCCCAATGCCCAGTTGTTGTGAAATCCCAACCAGCTCCGTTTCGAGCTTTAAATCTCTGAATGCATGTCCCAATCGGTTACCCGTTGTTGGGAGATGGTCCAGATACCCTGCTGATGCCAGCTTAACAACTTTTAAGTTCATTTCAGCAGAGGTTCCGCCCACAACAAAGGCAAGATGATAGGGTGGGCAGGCGGCTGTGCCAAGGGTTTTCATCTTGCTTTTCATAAAGGCGATAAGTTTTTCAGGGGTCAAGGTCGCCTTGGTTTCTTGATAAAGATACGTCTTATTGGCAGAACCGCCGCCTTTGGCGATGAAAAGAAAGTGATAGGTGTCGCCCTCAACAGCATAAATGTCAATCTGCGCAGGAAGGTTGCACGCGGTGTTGACTTCATCATACATGGTCAACGGCGCGTTCTGAGAGTAGCGAAGGTTGTTGTTGGTGTAGGCGTTGAAAATACCGTTGGAAAGGGCTTCTTCGTCACAAAAGCCGGTCCATATCTGTTGCCCTTTTTTCCCCATTACAATGGCGGTACCGGTGTCCTGACACATGGGGAAGATACCTTCTGCGGAAATAACCGCATTTTTCAACATTTCAAGGGCTACGTATCGATCGTTATCGGAGCTTTCGGGATCATCAAGGATTTTTGCCAACAGCGACAGATGTGAATCTCTTAGCAAATGTGAAACGTCCTTAAACGCATGTTCAGCCAGAAGGGTCAATCCTTCCGGGGCAACCCCCAATATCTCTTCGCCTTTAAAGGTGTCCGTGTAAATATGGTCTTCGGTTAGTTTACGATATTCAGTGGTATCATCTCCCAAAGGAAACATGGCCTGATATTCAAATTCTACCATGGTTATTCTCCTTTCAACCTAAAATTAGTTCAAATGAAAAAAGGAAGTTCGCCAATTTTTCAAAAATAATGTACACAGATTTTAGGTTATAGCAGTTGCCAAAAATATGTTCCGATTTATCCGCCTTTGGCGTGGTTGAATTAATAACGGTTACAATTTGCCGTAAGCTGAAACGAAATGTTATTCTGACAATAGCTATCGTTTCAGATTTATTTTAAAATATCACACCGAAAGCTTGTATTGCAATATGTAATTAGTTGTTACATAAACCCATGATAGGGCTATTTTAATACCTGTGATAACATCCATCCAGATAAAGATATCATTCCTCTCCAAAACCTTTAATATGTCTGACTTAC
>JBFESJ010000112.1:0-11854 GCA_041548585.1 Desulfobacterales bacterium
GCTTTTCAGCGGAGAACAGGTGGCTGTCAAAGTCATCCGGCCCGGCATTGACAAGGAGATCCGAAAAGACATCCGCTTGATGTACGCCATTGCGAAAAGGGCTGAAAAAGCCTTTGAAATGGCCCGAGTCATCGGCGCCGTCAACCTGGTAAAAGAATTTGAACGGATTATTTTTAGAGAGCTCGATATGTTCATCGAAGCCGGGAATATTGAGAAATTCGTCACGAACTTCGAAGCGGTGGAAGAAATCTATATCCCTGAAGTCTACTGGGATTACACCACAAAATCAGTCCTGACAATGGAACACATCCCTGGCATTAAAATGGATCAGGTGGAAACCATCAAGGCGCACGGTATCGACCCAAAAGAAATCGCCATGATTGGACTCCGTTCCTTTTCCCGCCAATTGATGGATTTCGGTTTTTTCCATGCGGATCCCCATTCCGGCAATACCATTGTCATGTTTGACGGTCGTGTCAGCCTGGTTGATTTCGGCATTACGGGGTATCTGGACGATGAAACCATGCAGCAAATTGCAAATCTGCTGCTGGGCTATGCCGAACACGATTATGATATGGTGATGGAAGCACTGCTGGATACCGAACTCATCAATGAAGAAACCATGGATATCAAAAGCTTCCGAAGAGATCTCAAGGACACGAGCGAACCTTTTTATGGACGGAGT
This sequence comes from Desulfobacterales bacterium, assembly GCA_041548585.1. GTDB lineage: Bacteria > Desulfobacterota > Desulfobacteria > Desulfobacterales > UBA11574 > UBA11574. The sequence goes on from JBFESJ010000112.1 coordinate 686, forward strand.
TTACAGACCGTTTCGGTTAAAGAAGTCTATGACCAGGTCATTCATCTGGTATACAAATACCAGATCCGGTTGCCGAGGAATCTTTTGCTCCTCTTTAAGACATTTATTCAGACAGAAGCTCTCGGCAAGATACTGGGAAGTGACGCCAGCCTTTTAGAAGTAACGAAACCATATGCCAAAGAACTGCTCAAACGCAGTTATCTGTCAAAAAGCGTCTTAAGAAATATCCGAAGAGACACGTTGGCCATTGGCGGCCATATGAAATTGATGCCAAAGCTTGTCCATGATATTCTCGATCAAACCGCCAAAGGCAAACAGCGAATAGAGCTCCGGCATACCGGATTTCGACCGATGAGTACCCAGTTTATAAAAAGCATTAACCGCGTAATCATAGGGTTGATCATTTCCGCCTCGCTCATTGCCGGCGCAATGGTTTTGAATGCGCCCCAACACATCTTTTCGTTTACGGTCGACCTTTTCGGGCTTAAGGGGGTTCCCCTAACGGCGGTTTTGGGTCTGACCGGCTATGTCATTGCCACCTTCCTGGCCGTCTGGCTTGTGATCATGATTTTGCGATCCAGAAAACTATAGCTCAAATTTCATATCCCTAATTTTTATGGATCATTTTAAGATCAGTTGTCGTTAATCGGAAGGTCGGGGTGTTTTTTTAACACACCATATAAACTTTCAGGGGTGTGCTTTCCCGTTTTACTCGGGTGCTTGCGTGGCTGCAGCTCGGAGAGGGGAATGGATACTCTTTTTTCAAAAGCGTGTACTGTTTGAGTGGTTTAGGGATCGTTAGAAAGAACAGACGCATACCGAAACATTTAGACAGAAAAAAACTATTTGATCTAAGTCAAACCTATTGTTTTTATATTGATTTCTGTTCTTTCTCTACGATCCTTTTGCCACGAGTTTACACGGTTTGAAAAAAGCATTATCCATGAAGCGATTTAACAAATAAAAACAACCCGCCCCTTAGAAGTAATTCTTTGCTCCCGCATAACGCGTTTTATAGTACCGGTTATTCAGAGACGACCTTCTCACCCTTTTTCCCTTCCCGGGCGCATGAATAAATTGACCGTTTCCATCATATATCCCGACATGGGAAATTTTTCTGCTGGTAGTCGTACGAAAGAATACCAGATTTCCTTTTTTAAGCTCGCTTCGACTGACGGACATGCCTGCATTCCACTGCGCTCGAGACGACCTGGGAAGTTCCAACCCGTTCAGCTGGTATACCGTCATTGTAAAACCGCTGCAGTCAAACCCCTCTTCCACGGACTCGCCGCCCCATCTGTAGGGGACACCGATGAAGCTGTCTGCCGTTCGTATTATTTTATCTTTCAAATTATCTCTTGAATAATTCTTGGGGGCGACAATATAGAAGTTGTTGATAATTCCTTTAGAAAAAAGCGTTTGTGCCCTGTTCACAGCAACCTTTCTGGTTGGGAAATTACCGAATCGAACTTTGTACAGACCCGAATGATGTAAAAAATGATACGCATTTACGTTTTGTTTGCGTAATTTTTCGGTAAATCGCACGGCGTTATCCATATTTGAGAACGCACCCACCTGAATGGTGTAATGTATCGATGCCAGTGGCGGATGCACGGTAGGTTTCGAGGATGTTTTTATGGGAGCCCGGCCGCATCCTGAGAGAAAAAGAAGTGTAACGACAAAAACAAACAGCACCTTTCGTTTGGCGAAATCACCAAAGTGCTTTGCCGTGTAAGGAAATGTAGTCCCAGCGTTAACAATCAATATCGGTTTCATGTTTATTAATTCTGGGGCTAACCCAGAACTGGGGGACGTGGAATTCATCAGCACTTCCACGTCCCTTTCCAGCCATCGGTTAAGTGAAGATATTTAAAAAAATGGTTCTTCTCCAATTTAGTTGGAGAAGCGGGTCCAAAAAAATTAATCAATATGAATGCGTTCCTAAAACTACATCTAATCCGAACTTTTTTTCCAAAAGAACCTTGAGATCATCATAATCTATAGGGCATTTTGCTGTTTCCATCGCCAGTTTCATGCAAGTTCCGAGATGAACGGTCTCAACGGATCTATCTAAACCGCTTGTAATCTCGGTTAACAATTTTACGCGTGGCACCGCAAGACCGGGGCAACCGCCACAATCCGTCATGGCGACCAACTCAATTTCATCATGTTTGGCAAACTCCCCATTCTTTTCCGCCATACCCTTGAAACATTTAGCGCAAGCAATGCACGAATGGTCCTTAATGTTTTTACAATACAGAATTCCAACCTTTGGCATAGATTCCTCCTTTGATTTTAGTTTTGATTTCGTATTCTAGCGGCGTTATTATTCATTATGGCCCGTATAAGAGATCAGGGGCGAGAGTTTACGAGCATCCTTACCATGCGATTGTTAGAGGGTCAATCTTTACTTATCGGTCTGCCAGAGAAGGATGACCGCAACCAAAACAATTAATGTTATTGACCAAAGTAAAAAGGCCGTACGAATTCCCTTCTTGGCTTTGTCCGCCTCCCACCATGATCGGGGACTAATACCTTGAACTAAAAATGTGATTATTCCGGAAAGATTGATACAGATTATATTGGTAAAAAAAAGCAAAAACGCGGAGAAAGCCTTGGCAAATTCGCCTGAACCCAGCAACAGGCCACAAACTGTTAAAGGGGGTAATAAGGCGACGGCAACCATCACCCCAATTACAACCGCCGAAACACCCGTTGTGAATGCAAGAACTCCCGCAGAACCGGATGCAAGTGCCAAAATGATATCAGATAGGTTTGCTTGCGTTCTTGATATTATTTCTGGAATATTTGAATCAACAGTAAGGAAGTAGCCCATACAGGCTGACAATAATAGTGCAATGAAAATTCCTGTAATTAATGTTTTCATTGCGTTTAGTCCCAGCTCGGAATCCCCGAGATTGGTGGATAGCGCCAAAGCCACATTGGGCCCTAAAAAAGGAGCAATTACCATTGCTCCAATAATGACCGCGACATTGTTCTTTAGCAGTCCTATTGCTGCGACTACTGTTGAGAGGGCTATCATCGAAACGAAAACTCCCGATAATTTGGTACTGTCCACTATGTCCGCATACAATTCTTCCCTGCTGATTCTTAACGGTTTGCTCTGTTCATTGTCTGCCTTTTTGGGGCCAGGCATAGCATCGCTCGGCTCGCTTATTTTGACACGTGGAATTGATGCTTCGACGGGCAATAAGACCAACCTGAATCCATTTACGGTGGAAAATGTCTTTTCAAAGAGGTCCATGACTTCTTCGCTGTATACAGAATCTATGAGAACACTGATGCAAAAATCTCCTTCAGCAGACCCTTCCTGCCAAAAACCCTGCGTCTCCTGGTCTTTAAGGATATCCAGAGCATGCTTTCCATGCGTTTCAGGTAAAATAATTTTAATTAACCGAAGTGCCATTATTTATTATTTTTCAAAATCAAACGGTTGCGAGATGTATTTCATTTTGGGTCAATTTAACCAACTTTTTTTGGGTTTTGTAAACTTTTCTGTAAAAACCGTTAAAAGATTTCGTCATTAGGGCGTCATCGAAACTTGATTTCATTAAAGTACTGGACAAACCATCAAATGGGTCTTATCTTGCCAATCTTTGAAATAAACCCATTCGATTATTTCAGGCGTTCTATCCGTTCACCTGTGAAAAATCAAAGAAAGGAAACACAATGAAAATCGGATTACTCGGTTTACCGAATTCCGGCAAGACAACCATTTTTAACGCGCTGACAAGATCGGAAGCGGAGGTAGCCGCCTACGCGAACAACAAGGCAGAACCGAATATTGCCGTTGTTGAGGTGGGTGACGAACGCTTGACCCGTCTCTCACAATATTACAAACCTAAAAAAACAACATATGCCACCATTGAAATCGTCGATTTTGCCGGTTTTTCAGAAGGGTCCGCCCGTGAAGGCGGTTTTTCAAGCGCCCAGATGAATCTTATCAAAAACATGGATGCAATAGCGCTGGTTTGCCGAAATTTTACCGATGATCCTATGGGAAATCCAGCTCCGCTTTCGGATATAAACACGGTGGACACCGAGTTTGTGCTGTCGGATATGATCCTAATCGAAAAAAGGCTTGAACGCATCGCGTGGAGTTCCAAACGGGGTAAAAAAACCAACACCATGCAATTGGAAGAGAATGTTCTCAAAAAGATACAGGAAGAATTGAACAGCGGCCGACACATCAGGAATTTTTCCTTGAATCATAATGAACAAAAGTTAATCAGCGGATTTCAGTTCTTATCCCAAAAACCCTTTTTCGTCATCCTTAACTCCGGTGAAGAAAACTTCGGACGAAACAACGGTCTTTTGACCAAAATCGAAGAAAAATATCAGGTTATTGAATTTGCCGGAAAATTCGAAATGGAACTCGCTGCTATCAGTGACACCGAGGAAGCAAATATGTTCATGGCGGACATGGGAATCGCCGAATCCGCCCGTGACCGCATTACCCGCTTTGCTTATGAAACTCTTGGCCATATCAGTTTTATTACCGTGGGAGCCGATGAGGTAAGGGCCTGGACGTTGCACAACGGCGACACGGCGGTTGAAGCTGCAGGAACCATCCATTCGGACCTTTCCCGGGGATTTATCCGCGCCGAATGCTTCTCCTACGATGACCTGATGAACTTTGGTTCAGAAAAAGGTGTCCGTGATAATGGACGCTTCCATTTGGAAGGTAAGGATTATAAAGTTAAGGACGGGGATATCTTAAATATCCGCTTCAACGTCTAGCAACGCCCCGGTCGGCGGGTTTTGATGGTGCCACAACAATCGCCGCCTACCGCTTTGGAACATTGATCTTTCTTTTTTCTGGATCCTTGTGCTGTCGATAAAAAATGGCAATATGACCAATCATCCCCACCAGCTCACATGCGGTTTCTTTTTCAATGGCGCCGGCAATTTCTTTTTTCTGACCTTTTTCCTTGAAATCAATAAATTTTACCTTAATCAGCTCATGTTTTTCCAAAGACTCATCAACCGCTTGGGTTACAGCAGGAGAGATTCCTTTCTGTCCGACAAAAACCAGTGGTTTCGTGCCGTGGACAAGCCCTTTCAGATATTTCTTCTGATAACCTTTCAGTTTTTCCACATATCCTCCGTTTTTGGAACTGTTCGCTCAATGATTCTGCATTCGAGTTCAAGAAGCGCCTGAGCAGTGGCCTCGACACAGGTCGCGCGACCACAGCCTTTTACGATAAACCGCAATATCCCTTCCTATTTCCTTGCAGAGAATGAAACTTATTTCAACGATTTTTTCTTGTGTTTTATCAGTCAAAAATACCAGGAAAAGGGGCCCCTGCTTTTCTGATCCCCTTACAAAAACGTATCCAACAACTTCAACACGATCCCCGCAAATTTTTCGGAATTTTCGACGATGTTGGAAATCTTTTTATTCCGAGTCTCCGCTGACTTAACTATCTGCATCAACGCCACCAACTTCTTCGCATCTCCTGATTTCGGAAACAGTTTCTTGATCTCGGCATCCGTCAAGCGTGTTAACGAAGAAATCTGTCCGGCCAGCTTATCATCCGTCTTTTGCGCCGCATCATCAGCGATTGCATCAATATCAATATTTGAAAAATCAAGTGTCATTATATCTCTCCTTTATCCTTGAGTTTTGCCATCGCATTTTTCAGCTTTTGATAATACAATTCGGCCTTCTCTCCTTTTTCAACAACCTGTTCCGTCTTTCCCAGTAATGTCTCAACTGCGGAATCGATCTGGTCCAGAACTTCCGCGACCTTTTCATCTTTCACTCCCACCATTTCCATATAGCGATTTCGATTCTCTGCCACCTTGACGGCCGAAACAAGGAAGCTGGTAACGCTGTTGTTGATCGCCCGTGCCTGGTCATAATTACCACGCAATTGCTGTATAATCATTCGTTCTGCGTCATCCAGTGGCTTGATCAATTCTAACCGTTTCGTATTGATTTTCGCCTGCAATTTCGGCCCCAGCGTTATAATAAACTCAAGACGATCCGCCGTATTGCCGGAGCTGACAATCTGGTTCCACATATTCGCAATCTGCTGATTGGCAAAAAACTGCGCTGCGAATTCCGGCACCCATTCTTTTTCTACGAACGCATCAACCCGGCTGCGCTTTTCATTGAAGTACTTATCGACCAAAGCCATGTGCGCGATTTCGATTGCTGATATCCGCTTGCCCAACTCAATCGATAAATCAGCCGATTCTTTAGGTATGGTGGCACAGGCACTCAACCCAAACAATATAAGTAATCCGATGGCCGCCATATATGGTTTCTTCCCTTTTTTTTTCATTTTTGCCTCCTTTAAGATGGTCGAAACGCAAGCTCACACCCGTTATCTTCTGTCAGTTTTGATAGCATCTTTAGAAAAAAATATTCTATAACGGCTGAGCAGCAGGTTAAGCAGTCATTTTTGAGATTTCTTCTTTTGTGGATTCCGTAATATAGGCGGCAATGCTGCCCACTTTTGTTTTCATGGGTTCACTTTCCAGCAGCTTCAACATTCCATCTAATATCTCTTTGTCGATTTTTGCTGCAGTAGCAACATTATTAATGCCGCTATTCTTAACCATCGCTTTAAACGAAAGGATGTCTCGAATTCCGATTTTTCGCATTTTTTCAATATCATCCTGCAAATGAATTAGAAGAATCGCCTGCGAGATAAAATCACACAGCATACTGCAACAGAATGCTAAATTCTGTTTTAAAAAATTAAGATCCGCGGAAGCCAAGTTCTGTGCATCCGTGATGCCGATTTCCCGAAAGCGATATGTCTTGTATTCGCTCATGCCTTGAATTTTGCTGAGCGGCACTTGAGTCACATCGGGTTTCTCTAATTTAAAAGTCTTTAATGCTTTGTCTTCAACATATTGCAGCGCCTTCTGCGGGAAAAAACCGATGAGGAAGAACAGTATGGGGGCGGAGTTGATCGGCCAATTATTCATCAGAAAATAGGCGATTGAAATGGAAAGCGTTGTGGCGAGAAGAAAACGAACCAGATAACTTACAAAAGTTCGGGGATACAAATCACTTGCATGCAGCCGAAAGGCAGCATCCTTTAGAGAAAAGATTAAAACCCCCAAAAAACTGAATGAAAGTGCGATAAAAAACGGAACCCGGTAAAGAATGTATTCTGATGTTATCTCATCAGCGTCGAATTTTGATACGGCCTTAAAATGACCCGTAACCAGCTCTTTTTTAGATTGAAGAAAAACCTTTACTTTTTCACTGGTCACATTTTCTGATTCAAGCACCAGATCACCGGCGACATTCTCAAGTTGTTTGTAAAGTTTTCCATATCGATACGGCTGGATATAAATATTATCTTTAAACGGAAACTCATATACCGTGATTAACATTAAAATAATAACACAACCTTGAAGAATGAGCGGAGGGAATAACCATCTGGCCATCAGAACATTGATGCGTTGATCGCCATATTTCATTACAGCGGTCCGGTCTTCTGTCTGAAGCGGTTCAAGAATGTTATTGTAAAAATAGTATAATGCAATGATTACAAAGATGCATCCAAGTATCACACCCGCTGCAATAGAATCCCAAAAGGATATTTTATTTCTTAAATCTTGGCGTTCATCTTTAATCTTTTCTGTTATGGTATCTTGTTTTTCAATTTCATTGATTTTGACACAGTATGAATGATGTTTGTAAAAACAAGCGGTAACAGCTGTAATATTGAATAAAATAAATATGATAAATATCCACCAAAATGTTTTTTCAGTTTGTTTTAATTTTTCAGTCTTGTCAGACATTTTATCCCTCTTTCTGTTTACTGATTAAAAGGAAAGCCTCGTTTTTGCTATGGGTGAAATTCAAAAGTCTCCAAGAGATGTGAGTTGGACTGGATTTTAATTTAACATCTTTCAAGATGCATGCCATATTCTGTTATGTGCTTATAAAATGCCAAGGCTCCTTATTTGATGGTGATTTATGAGAATTTGTTTGTAGGGTGTGGGGAATATAGATGGAAGATGGGAAGAAAAAGTGCACAGAAAAATGTGCATTGATGCACATTTTTCTGTGCATAGGGTTTTTATCCGGATGTTGCCCAAACACCAGTGCAAGATTTATTCGCATTGATTAAAATTTTAATCATTCAATTATCCTATTGCAGGTAAGATCAAATATGAGTATCTGAGGCACAAGGGGCACGGTAAAAATGCCGGATTTTGTCAAAACGCCTTATCGATAGTGGTAAGATTAAATATTAGTCATTACAATTTATAAAATATTCAAATTTGCCTCTGAAAAAATGGGGCGGAGATATTCGAGGCTTTCCCGGCCGGCAGATTCCGGTGTGTCCACATAGGGATAGAGTTCCAGGCTGATGTCGCCCTGATAATTTAAGCGGACCATGGTTTTAAAAATATCCAGAAACTGAATCACACCGTGTCCGGCGATGAGGTGATTGTGAACCCGCGTCGCTGCGATGTCCTCTAAGTGAACATGCCCCACCCATTCAAAAAGGTCTTCAAAGGCCGCTGACGGGTCTTCACCGGCGCAGAAAAAATGGCCGATATCAAAATTCAGCCCCACAATCGGGGATCTGACATCTTTGATAAAGGATTTGAACTCTGCTGAATTTTCCATCAACAGGTCCGGCTCGGGTTCCACCAGGATGTTTACACCCAGCTCTTCGGCAAAAGGAATGACCTGTTCCAGCCCCTGATGAAACAGAGACATCGCCGCTTTTCGAGACATGTTGTCCAAGGGACCGCCGGGGGGGATGGATATGTTGTTACACGCCAGTTCTTTGGCCGTTTTCAGACAGTCAAGGGTGTGTTGGATGCGAATGTCGCGTCTTTCTTTTTCCGGCTCGATCCAGGAAGGCAGGTAGGTGTCTCCCACAGCGAAAAGCGTGAAGCTGTTGAGGTTGGTGACTTTCAATTGGTGTTTCTTTAGGATTTCTCTGATGCGGGCCATGTCCGTTTCATCAAAGTCCGGGGAATAGAGATGGGGCCGGTCCCCCATGATCTCAACACCCCGAAAGCCCAGGGCCGCGATTTTTTCCAAAGATTCATAAAGAGAGAACTTGACGAAAGCATTGGTGGAGTAGCCGAAAATCACATTTTTTCCTTCCTTGAGACCTTTGTAAAAAATTCCTTTATGCCCAATTTCTGTGTCGGGTTAAAATTTTAATCCTCGAAATACTTAATGTATGTCTGTGGTTAAAATTTCCACCCTCCTTGAACTTGAACAAAAATAAACATTTTTCAAAGGTCTCCGATTTTTGATTTCCTAAACAATCATTTTCACGATCTTGATAATACCATCAAACTTTATGGTCGCTTTTCCGACTTCGTTTTTTGGCGGACGTGTCTGCCGATGCATTGTGGGTGATTGGCTCACTTATAATTTTAGGCACTTCTTGTCACATTCTTTTTCCAATTTCTCAAGGCTCAGAATCTGATCCTGAAAGCTGACCGGCGGATTTTCACCCAGGGGTTTTTTGAAATAAAATCCCAGTTCCGGAACCGGGCCACAGCGGTCTGCCATTTTCAAGGCCGCCATCCACCGGCCCAGATCAAGAATCAGCGGCGCGGCCAGGATGGAGTCCCGACCCTGAAGGTTCAAACGGATACTCATGGGGAGGCCGAACAATCCCTGAAAATCGATAACATCCCAGGCTTCCTTTGCGTCACCCCGGGGCGGGTAGTAATCGATTAGAACCTTGTGGGAAGACTCTCCGTAATTCTCCCCGACATGATAACCCAGAATATCGTCTAAAAGTTCGGTTTTGTTCGCCACTTTGCCGGCTGCCCGATCGGGGTCCATGAGGTTTTTACCGTCAGCGTTGCCCAGGATGTTGAGGCTGTACCATCCATCCACATAAAGATTCCGGGCTTTCAATGCCGAGGCCAGGACGACTTTGAAATAGGTTTGCCCGGTCTTACCGTCACATCCGGATATGGGGACATTGTGTCGAATCGCTTCTTGAACAACTATCGGGATTTCCAGATGATTGGGGGAAAAATTCACCACCGGAATTTGGGAGTGAATAGCAGCCAAAACATAGGCCAAATCCGGAAAGTCCGCCGGACTCACTTTAGAATAAAGCATGGGTAAACTCGTAATTTTTCGAGAATCCACCCGAATGGAGGCCGGCAAGAGGTTAATCATCACCGGCAGGGAAAGGGGATATTGTTTTTTTAAGCCCTGGATGTCCTGCACGAGATGTTCGATTTGGCCCTTCAGGTCCAGATCCGCCGGTGGTGTTTCAAAAATGGGGGTTTCGTCGAGATCCGATTGATAGGGTTTCCAGGAATTTTCAGGCAGCACCCCACAATTTTTAATACAATCCGTAAGGTTCGCCGGTTGGGCATCCCAGCCTGCCATATGGATGGAATGGGGCAGTCCGATGTAAGGAAAACTGCTGCGGGTCATCAAACTGGGCAAGATGGAATCGGGATCCTTTTGCATTGCGGCAATGGCTGCTGCTACCGTGGAGCCCACAGCGCCTTTGGCGCCGGCCACCATTAACAACAGTGATCGGGGCTGGGAATTATCGGAATTTGTCATTGGTAAATACCTTGGATTTACTCCAATTGAGCGAAAACGCTCAATTAAACGTTGTCAGGTGTCAGGAATTTTGTTTTTTCACGATTAAGGTCTTCGTCAAGCATCCATTTGATCTGTCTGCGGCTGTTTCATACAAAAAAACAGACACAATAGCAAATCAATTCAGGGGGCGAGGAGTTTTTGTTGTAAACATTTATATATCAGCGGTATGGATAATCTTTTTTTAAAAAGCGTGTACTGTTTAAGTGGCTTAGGGATCGTTAGATAGAACAGACGCATACCGTAATATTTCGATAGCAAGAAAGCGTTTGTTTTAGGTCGAACCCATTGGGATGATATTGAATTCTGTTCTTTCTTTACGATCCTTTAACCACGAGTTTACACGGTTTGAAAAAAAGCATTATCCATGGAGCGATTTAACAAATAAAAACACCACGGCCCTTCAATTAATTCCTTATAAAATTTCGGGTAGTGAGTGCGTACTTTCGTTTCAATAGCAACGTATTTCCGGTGACGCTCAAACTGCTCAACAGCATGGCACAAACGGCAATCAGCGGTGTCAACAACCCGCTCATGGCAATGGGAATACTGATAATGTTGTACAGAAAAGAAAA
>JBFESJ010000113.1:0-11853 GCA_041548585.1 Desulfobacterales bacterium
ATCGAGGATCATACGCCGGCAGCGCCTGACCTTTGACCACGGGAACCTTTTCAACACCAAAGACCTTTCCGGTAACAGCCGCTCCGTTACCGAGAATGCGGCCCAGCGGAGTCCCTTTACCGACTTCTTTTAGCAGGTTGATGGCGGCTTTGGCATCGCCGAACTCTGCCAGACCTGCTTCCATGGCCACACCGATGGTGGCGCCCATTTCAATGGTATCCAGGCCGTAATCATCGTCCAGGCGGTCGAGTTCAGCTACGGCGTCCATGTCGTCGATACCGCAGTTTGCACCGTGGGCCCATACCGTTTCGTACTCCGGTCTTTTGGTAAAAAAATTGCCGTCTTTGTCATTGTAGATTCCTGAGCACCGGATGACACATCCTTTGTGACAGCCGTGAGCGACCATGCCGCCTCTGGCCTTCATGATTTCCGACTGGGTTTCACCGCTGATATTTCCCGCACCGTCAAACCGGCCCGTTTGAAAGTTGTGGGTTGGCAATGCACCGGCTTCATTGATTACATTGGTTAGAATGTTGGTTCCGAATGAAGGGAGTCCCTCGCCAGTTATCGGATGTTTTTTAAGCCCCTGGACAAACGATTTATTGGCCGCTTTAAATTTTTCCGGGTCTTTGGGTGATCGGGCCGGCATATCGGTGTCATCCAGCACGATAACTTTAACGCCTTTTGTGCCCATAACCGCACCGACACCACCGCGAGCTGCGTGCCGAGTCGGTCTTTGCTCCATATCGGTAAAGGCCACGGAGGCGGCAGCCATTTTCATCTCGCCGGCCGGTCCGATGGAAATGCATGCAACCGAGTCGCCGAATTCTTCTTTAATCTTGTCGATGAGGTCGTAATTGCCCGTCATTTTCAGGCTGTTGTCAGAGACAATTTTGACACCGTCCTTGTTAATGACCACCTTGTAGAGGGTGTCGTCACCGGGTTTTCCTTCGAGGACAATGGCGGCATATCCGAGCCGGGCGAGTACTTGAGCACCCTGGCCGCCGACATTGGCTTCCTTGATGCCGCCGGTGAGCGGACTTTTGCAACCCACCGAAGCACGCCCTGACTGAGCAGCGTGACTTCCGCTCAAAAGTCCGGGGGCAATAACCAGTTTATTGTCCTTTCCCAGTGGATGGCATAACGGCGGTACTTCCTTACTGATAATTGCCGATGTCATGCCGCGGCCGCCCAAACCGGTATAGTCCCCCAAGGGTTCTTCATGGGCTTTCGGTCCGTCTTTATCTCCCATATCGATTCTTAGAATTTTGTCCATGGTTTCCTCCCTTTATCCGTTGGATGATATTAAAGCGCCATACGATTATTTAAAAGACTTTTCGGGTGGATCCAGTTTTACACTATTTTGAGTTTATCTTAGGAATTTGCAATGTCAAGAAAAACCATGTCCTGTATTCGACGATTCACAATGCTGCGAAATAAGGGAATAGCAAATTTAAATTCAATCTCAAAAAGCAGTTCAAAAAGATATTGTGTTCTGATATAAAACGGATGTTGTCTTTTTAAGGATAGGAATTCGGGTTAATAATTACTTGAGGGGTCGGGGGTTTCATTTTTAGAAACCTATTTATCCATGGAGCGATTTAACAATTAAAAACACCCCGGCCCCTCAATTACTTGGGCTTATCCGCGAGATTTGATCAGTTACACGATGAAACCAATTGCAAAAAAAGTCTTTGCGGTCTTTATGATTGCGCTGGTTCATTTCGGTGCCAGCAAAACTGTTGTTGCAATAGCGTTGGCCCTCGCATCCGGCAAGGCTGTTGACGGCGATATGTCCATGTTGGTCAAGTTCCTGATTTGGATGACGAGGATATTATATTTTCCGATCGTTTCTTTTTCGCTGTATTCAAGAGAATGGTTTCCGGGAAAATTGATCCATATACCCATTTTTCTGAACAGTCTGCTGTGGGCAATGGCCATTTATTTTTCAATTATTTTTTTCTCAAGGATATTCAGATTAAAAAACCGTCGTCCGTCAAAAGGATAGTCTGATGGCTGGGGTATTATCTTATTATAAAAAATATATAGGGGGGTATATACTTAGGCCGTTCAAAAAATAATCAAGCCAATCTGCTTCCTGCCGGTGCCATTTTATCACTATGTTCGCCGGTAAATGTCAGACGTCCGGACAGTTTGTTGACAGAAAAGCTTTTTTGGAATACATCCAAACCAAAAGGATCGATGGAAGAAAGGTTGCACGTGTGAATAAAAATTTTTCTCATGTTTCCGTTTTGTTCTTTTAGGAGGTTAATCAGTTGGTGGGCGGATGAACCGTCGAAATCACCGATGAGTTTAAGGTGAAGGTTGTCACTGTTTCGATGAAAAAAAATACGGAAATTTGATGCCATCAATCTACCCTTTAATACTTAGGTTTATTTTTTGTGTGAATGAGATTATTTTTTTTGTGTGAAAAATCGACGGTTAACAGGCAGCTTACCACCCACAATTTGTCCGGGTAATCCTGATTTCTAAAAAGGCTGATCGATTTAGCGTTTAGTTAAGTTAAAAACACTGTTATGTGTCCCGAAGATGTTGGTGCAAGTCTTGTCATTTCGGGGGTCTTCCTTCCATTGCCCGTCCACCAAAAACTTATATTCATATTGTCCGGGAGGAAGGATCACAGCCCTTGTCCATTTCCCATTCTCATCCTGCTTCATGGGGTGTTTTTTTGGATTCCAGTTGTTGAAATCTCCCATCAGGACAACCTCTTTTGCACCGGTTGATTCGAGTGAAAACGTTATTTTTCGGCGTTTGATTTTATTTTTTGGTTTGACCTTCGCCATCGGATACCTCCTTGAAAAATATTCATTTCAAAATTTTTTATAACTCCGAATTGGAGAACTCATTATCAGGTTGTCATTTACTCTGTCCATAGAGGGACGGCTTCATTTTGATGGTCCAAATTCCTAAAAGGCGGGAGTTTATCCCAGACGATCGGGAGAAAAGCTGATGGCACCGATGGGTTCAAAATCTACGGTACGTTGGACGGGTTTCTTGAATCCGCATTGAATCCAAATGGAATGCACGACGGATGAAAGAAATTTGGCCGGTGTCGGTAATTAATGTGATCCCTTTAAAGTTTAAGACGGGGTTTAAGATAGGATTATTCTTTCCATAAATCAACATCGATAATTCCCAACCGTGCGGCATATTTAACCAGTTCCAAGGTGCTGTGCAGGTTGAGCTTTCGCAAAATATTTGTTCGATGGTTCTCAACGGTTTTAGGACTGATGAAGAGCTTATCTGCAATTTGTTTGGCGGAAAGTCCTTCAGACAGCAGTACCATGACTTCCTGTTCGCGGGGAGACAGCGTTTCATAGGCGGCATCCGATATTTTTCCCTCCTTTTCCGGTGCATCCATGAGTTTTTCAATGACCTTATGGGAAACATGGCTGTCCATAAAATACTCTCCTTTCAAGACAGCCTCTACGCCTTGCAATAGTCTTTCTGTTGCAGATTCCTTAACCACATATCCTGCGGCGCCGGCCTGAAATGCTTTAACGATGTACTTCGTTTTGGAATGCATGGTGACGATCATAATGCATGTCCCCGGCGATATATCCTTCAATTCCCGGGTGAGATGAATACCGCTTTGATCGGGCAGGCACATGTCTACCAGTGCCAGATCAGGCTTTAACTTTTTCACCAGTCGGAGTGCGTCACGTGCAGTTCCGGATTCCCCAACCACCTCAAATCTATTGTCGCGTCCGATGATGGATTTGAGACCCTCCCTGAACAGTGGATGGTCGTCAATGATCAATATGGTTTTTTTATGAACCACGCTTTTTGTCCTTGTGGGGAAACTTAATGGAAATCTTGGTACCCTGATTCGGCTTTGATTGAATTTCCATGTTGCCTTTAAGCAGTTTGACCCTTTCTTCCATGCTTCGAATTCCCATTCGTTTTTCTTTGACGATGGAGGTCAAGCGTTTTTGTACATCAAAACCTTTACCATTATCCTTTATACGAAGGATAACATTCGGGAAGGCGACAACAATTCTGACGGTTACAAGACTGGCATTCGCGTGTTTTTTGATGTTGGCAAGGGCTTCTTGAATAATGCGGTACAGGTTGATTTCGGTGTCAAAATCCAACTTTAAATCTTTCATACCTGCTGAATGGAAGTCAACGATTATTCCATTGTTTTCAGAAAAATCATGACAATACTGTAAAAGCGCCTGGACCAAGCCCATTTCATCAAGAACCGGGGGCCTCAAGTTATAGGCAAGATCCCGGACGGCATTTATGGACTCCACGAATATTTTTGACATTTCAGACACTTTTCGTCTGATTTTAGAGGGTATCCCGGGCGTGTTATCAAAGAGCGTTTCATAGCCGATTTTCAACGCAGAAAGCTCTTGTGCCACGTGATCGTGCAAGTCACGAGAAATCCTCTGACGTTCGCTCTCCTGAGCTCTCATCAGTTCCTGGGTGAGGGTATGTATGTGTTCTTCGGCCCGCTTTTGATCCGTAATATTTCTGGCGATCTGGATAAACCCTTCGATCTTACCGGCATCATTGTTCAGCGGCACACTGTAGTTGTCCCAGTAGCTGTCTCCCTCAATTCCATTGAGTTTGGACTGATGGACAACAGCCCGTTCCATTTTACCCGATTTTCTGGCCGTTTCCGAAGGACACCCCCTGCATGGGGCGTTCCGCCCAACGAAAAGCTGGTAACATGTTTTGCCCACAAAATTTTCCAGGGGCATTTTTGCTGCGTCGGCTGCTGTTTTGTTGGCCCAAATAACCCTCAAATCCCTGTCCACATAACGAATCTTGTCAATGGAAGCATCGAGAATCGCACGTTTTTGTTCTTCACTTTCACGGAGCGCTTTTTCGGTGCGTTTTCGTTCCGTGGTGTCCATTGCAGCGATAATCACGCCTCTGGATAAATCCGTCGGATCCAGTGCACTTGCCTGCAAATGGCAGTCGATAATTTTTCCATCATTGGTTACCCACAAAGTATCCAACTTTCCAAAACCGTTCTCTTTTACTTCGGAATATAGTTTGCTACCGACCCGTTCGTACTCCTCGGAAGTTGAGTACAGAACTTGGGCGTCTTTTCCTATTAGAAAATCGTCTCTGTATCCGAGAAGGCGGTACATGGATCTGTTGGCCCAATCAAAAGCTCGATCGCGAACCAGCCCAATCCCCACGGGAGAAGCCAAAAGAATGGCTTTTAAGGTATTTTCTTTCTCTCGAAGCGCCTTTTCGGTTCGCTTGCGGTCTTCTATCTCCTGTTCCAATTTTTCATTTGTACGCCTCAATTCAGCTGTGCGTTGCTCAACACGCTGCTCGAGTTCATCAAAAACTTTTCCAAGTGCTGCTTCAGCACTTTTGCGCTGGGTGACGTCACGAACGTATTCTACCACTCCGGTGGGTCTCCCTGAATGGTTCAGCATGGGAAATGCAAAAAGTTCCAGCGTTCCGCTCATACCATCTGCCCGGGAAAGCGGCACCTCGTTCATTTCAAGATTTCCTGTTTTCAGGGCGCGAGTCGTTGGGCAGTGCTCACAAACACGATCTCGCCCATGATACGCCTGATAACACTTCTTCCCCTCTAAGGGCAGCATATGTGCATACCATTTTTTCATGGCCTGGTTCACACGGATAATATTCAATTCTGAATCAAGAACACTGATGCCGTCTTGAATACTTTCAAATACATCGTTGAGCAGCTTTTCCTGCTCTTTGTGTGCTTTATCGGCCTGTCGGAACTCTAAAGCTTCTTTTTCCAACGCTGTGTTTTTGAGTTCCAGTTCTTCATGGGTCGGCTTTGTGGCCATATCTTTGAATCCTCCACTTACACTCAAAACAAAACGGCTCATACCCGCCGTCTGTTGGTGTTGATAAACAAAGTCTAAAAACCAATTCCCCGGAACAACGCATGAAGAATTTGGTTGGATTCTAAAAATCTAAAATAAAATCAATATGTTAAATAGTTTTGGGATTTAAACCGAACCCACACAATGATTAATATTTTTTTGATAAATTCTTTATGGGGATTTTTTGTCAGGGATTTTTCTTGGGATTTGATTATGTTATTTTTGTTGTTTTCATTCAATCGGTCCGGCAAGGCACCTTTTTATCAATATTCCTAAATTATAGTTGAAGATTGCCTGAAAAATCTTTTTTACCCGCTCTGTGAGCCCTACTTGGATTTAGGCTCCATTTCGCCGGTAAAGGATTTAACTATTTTAATAATCGTTTATTGTCCGTTAATCATATCCCTCAGCTTGGAGGAACATTTAAACGTAACGACCTTTCTTGCTGAAAGCATCATGTCATCACCGGTGGCGGGGTTTCTGCCTCTACGTTTTTTCTTTTCCTTTACACAGAATTTCCCAAATCCACTGATCAAAACATCATCGCCGGATTCTAAAGTACTCTTCATGATATCTAACAACGTTTCCACGATTTCAATGGATTTTTTCTTTGTGAATCCGTCTTTGTTACTGATTTCTTCAATGATTTGGGCTTTTGTTAGAGTCATGGTCCATTGCTCCTTTTTGTCTACAATATCCAGGATAAAATAACAGTACCCAGAATGAGTGTGATAATTCCAAAAAACCTTAACGTTTGGTCGGATACTGAGTTTAAATACCAGTCGGCAATTTTATCATACAAGTTTTGAGGGTTCCAAAATATAAACCCACCTTTAAGGACAGCCAAGATTCCGATTAATCTTATGAACCACGAGTGACGGCTCTCCGATGCAGCAATGATAAGAAAAACACCCAAGATTACCGGTAATGCCGATAAGATTCTGCGGTCAAGATCCGCAACCAGGCGCTTTATCATGCTTTTCGATTCGCGGGTGTAAATGATTAGCCCGGCACCAAAAGAGATCCAGATCAAGCAAAATGCATATAGAAACCATTTCATATTCAATAACCTGTCTGATATAAATAAAAAATTAATAAAAAGAAGTCAATAGCCAATAATACCGTGAGCTTTTTATCGATATCCATGGAATTTGAATGTAATGCTTTTAAAATAGGAGCTAAACATTCTCAGGTTCGATAGTGTTTGTCAAGAGTTGATCTCATCTGGCGAATCCTAAATATGGGTAAAATAAGCACATAGATTCTTTTTTTTAAAACCACGATGTTTAAAAAATCGCAAGTGGTGCTGACGAATACCTCAATTGAGGGTAAACAAAAACGAGATAAAATAACAGAATTCATATTTCACTGATGGTAGAGATATTAAAACGAAGTCGAATCATCAGAATACGCATTGAAATAAATATATTATGATCGTTCTCGGTTTTGTTTACGCTCAATGGAGGTAATAGAATGCGCTGTGGTTTGCTCCTTTCACAATTGGGGCATGTCCCCACTTTATAGGGATTTTTCCTATTAAAATGAACCCTCCACTCTATGGACAATACAAATTACAATCTGATAAACGTTATACAGAAATTTAGGCGTTGATACTTTTTAAAACAAAGGAGGTGCCCCATGAAAGCAGGAATATTTTTTACAGGTACAGGCCCCATCCTTATTTTGACCAGCTATGACGCTCTTGACGATTCGAAATTGATTGAGAAGCTGTCTACAAAAGGGATAAAGAAGTTCATTGCCTATGGTGTCTCAGAAGAATTGGTCAAAAACAAGTACGGATTACAATTTAAAACAGTCATGGGTGATCTGCACCAGACCGATGATTTGCGGGTTCTTGATTATGACGGCCACCATGTTTTCCATAATTTTTCCTTCAAAGAGCTGGGGGAACCCGTTTTTTTTGATGCGTAAAGCACTCTGACCTGGATATTTCATGAAAAAAGCATAAAAAGATTTCAAATGAAAAGCGGTTAACCGCTTTTCATTTGAACGGATCCATCGACTCGGGATTAGGGAGAGATTTTATGGTAGATATAAAGGATATGATATCAGGGAGATTAAAAAACCAAGGACTGGCTCCCATTGAGATAGCTCGGCTTATTAAAGACATATCCAATATCACCGGAGATGAATGGTATCTTACAACGGCCCATGTAAAATATGCTCTGGAAAGGCTTGGCTGGGAAAGATATATTCTAGATAATTATACCCTGGAGCTGATATTCCTCTACCTTGATGATAAAGCCGCTATGGGATTTAACGCGCCTGTTATACATTAGCTCGTAAAACCCATGTTGATTTTTTTAAATAGGACCTTGAAAAAGGCCGTATTACAGGAGAGTTCATGGCTTATGGAAAAAAGAACTGATAAACGTCATCGCTGCGAAGCATCCATCGCATGGGGGTGTTTCAATAAAGAAAAGATGTTTAATGCCAGAATGCTCAACTATAGTAAGGACGGCATGTATTTTGAGTCCGATTCTTTTTATAAAGAGGGAACCAATATTTTTTTTAAAATGAAAGATTGTCTGTTTGATGCTCCTGATCCGGAATGTCGTGACGGCCTGCGAACGGTATCGCTTGGGGTAGTAAAATGGTGGAAAGCATTGGGCGGCGAAGACACCTCTCCTTTTGGAATCGGCGTTAAATACTATTAAAACACACTAAAAGCCGGTTTGTTTGAAAAAACCAAATTCTTACAATAAATTCACTCTTTATTCTATCCTAATGGGAAGCTGCAATTCTTGTTTGTGAAAGGGTGGATTTTGTACGTTCTTTCATCACCTTGTCAATCGGGGGACAAAAATGGCCAATATCCTTATTATCGATGATCAAGCATGGATAAAGGACCTATGCCGGGAAGGGCTGGCCGGTGAGGACCATACTGTCTCAACGACGGATAATATCGAAACTGTTACGGAAGATATTTTATCGTTTAAACCCAATCTTATTCTGCTAAATCAGTACCTGAAACACGGATTTTTGGTATGGGATGTTTTAAAAGAAATAAAAATTCGTGATCCAAACCTCCCGGTGCTAATCGTTACCGCCCACGACACCCACTTGCAATGCCCCCAACTTTCTATGGCTGATGGATATCTGGTCAAAGGACACTCCGCACCCGAAGAACTTAGGGAAAAGATTTCAAATCTGCTGGCCACCCAGCCTTGAGGTTACGGATGGGCCGAAGATTCCTTCGTCTGTATAGCTCCAAGATTATCTACACACCAACACCTTTTTCTTTGACACCCAATCTTCATTGACCTATATTGTTTTTATTTTGAACTTGTAATTCCCCAATTGAAAAAGAGATGTCCCATGGAGAATTCGAGTAGGGTCATCCAGAATCCTGCGCCGGGAAACCACATTCTGATGTTTCGGGGCGATACCCGATCATTCATCCTTTCTCTTCCCAAGCCTCAAGATGGGAGTGCTTGGCTTCGCACGAACATTGGACATGCAAAAGTCGCCAGAAGAGAGATGATCAGGGCGGTCGATGAGAATTGGCCGCTGCTTGGCAGGGACTGGTTCGACCTCCCGATGAAG
This sequence comes from Desulfobacterales bacterium, assembly GCA_041548585.1. GTDB lineage: Bacteria > Desulfobacterota > Desulfobacteria > Desulfobacterales > UBA11574 > UBA11574. The sequence continues at coordinate 9,414 of JBFESJ010000113.1, forward strand.
CGCATTGACGATCAAAGTTTTAAAATAACGGTTCCGCTTTGTGAAGTGGGACATTTTGAGGCCAAGTGTTTCTTTTTGCGTAAAGGCGAAACGCGGCCGGTATGGCCGGAAGGGCCGAATGTCGTCATCAACGTTGAGCCGGCGGGCAACTGCTGTTCAAACATCATTTACAATGCGTTTGTCCGGCAGTTTGGACCAAACAAGAGCGGTGATTTTTTTCAGAATGCGGATGAAGATTTGATCCGGAACCTGGATAAGAACGGATATACTGTCATTCCCCCTTCAGGAACCTTTCGTGATCTGATCACAGAATTGGATTTTATCATCTGGGAGCTTGGGTGCAGGATCATCCAGTTACTTCCAGTCCATCCCACGCCGACCACCTACGCCCGGATGGGACGCTTTGGGAGCCCGTATGCTGCACTCAGTTTTACTGCCGTTGATTCGGCATTGGCCGAATTCGATTCACGGGCCACACCCCTGGAGCAATTCATTGAGCTTGTGGATGCGATTCACGAGCGCCAGGCCTTGATTTTTATTGACATCGCCATCAATCACACCGGCTGGGCGGCCGGTCTCCATGAAACTCATCCTCAGTGGCTGGTCCGGGACCCTGACGGTAAAATCAAAGTTCCCGGCGCCTGGGGGGTTGTGTGGGCGGATCTTACACGACTCGATTACACCAAAAAAGATCTGTGGCAATACATGGCAGATGTTTTTATTACCTGGTGCCGTCGCGGGGTGGATGGATTCCGCTGCGATGCAGGATACATGATACCGGTTTCTGCATGGCGGTATATCGTGGCCAGGGTCAGAGACCAGTACCCGGACACCATTTTCCTTTTGGAAGGGCTTGGCGGGAAAATTTCAGTGGCCCGGGATATCCTGAACAAGGCCAATTTCAACTGGGCCTACTCCGAGTTGTTTCAAAACTATGACCGCGGTCAGATCGAAACCTATCTGCCGGGAGCCAACGAGATATCCGCATGTGACGGGATTGTCGTTCATTTTGCCGAGACCCACGACAACCCGCGTCTGGCTGCGCGGTCCACGGTTTTTGCCCGCATGCGAACCGCCCTGTGCGCTCTTAGCAGTTCCCAAGGTGGTTTCGGCTTTGCCAATGGTGTGGAATGGTATGCCACTGAAAAGATCAATGTCCATGGGGCTTCCTCATTAAACTGGGGTGCAAAGACCCACCAAGTGAAGCACATCCGGCGCCTCAACACCCTTCTTAAGATACACCCGGCCTTTCATGACCAGACCGAGTTGGAAATGGTCCAAAAGGGTGAGGGGAATCATCTGGCACTCCTGCGACATCATCTCCCGTCGGGAAAAAAGCTTCTCATCGTGGCAAACCTTGATGATGACAAAGAAACGATAGGGACATGGGATTCTCTCAAGTCGCGTATGGCGGGAATGTCCTATTTGGATCTGATCTCCGGAGAGATGGTGGCGGTTACCGAATCTCATGAACAGTATTCCTGTCACCTTGATCCCGGTCGGGTCCTTTGTCTTACCGATGATCCTAGCGATATTGATCCTATCCTCAAAGCAGAATCTCAGACTGCACTTTATCCGGAGCGGATAAAAATACAGCAGATGCGCGCCAAGGCTTTGGACATCTTTCGATTTTACAAAGACGTACAGGGCCTGGATACCTTAGACCCGGATGCGATGGCTAGGAAACTGGCGGAAAATCCGGTGGAATACTGTCGCAGTCTTAACCCATTCAGCGATGAGTCGAGGATCATCACATGGCAATGGCCGAGAGACAGCAGGCGGGAGGTCATGGTGCCGCCGGATCATTTCCTGTTGGTCCGTGCAGATACTTCTTTTCGTGCCCGGATTGTAGATAAAGGCCGGTGCCTTTCTCAGGAGGAGAGTTGTCCGTGCTCGGATGGATCGTTTTTTGCCCTCTTTTCCCCGATACCTTTTTCCGGGATTCATCATTCTTGTACCCTGAAAATATCGGTTTACACGCCGGGCGAAACCAAACATGTCAACGGACCGCTCCTTTTTCTTCCCAGAGCGGTAGATGCAACCGTAAAACAGATCTTTGACCGGACGGATCTTTCCGACCGCTCTCTCCTTATGCTTGGCACCAACGACCGGGGCGGTATGCTCAGGGCACTTGTTTCCTGGGGTGCGATTTCCAGCCGGTACGATGCCCTTCTGGCGGCAAATATAGACCCTGAGTTCCCGGAAGATCGATGGATCATGTTTACCCGGTGTCGCGCGTGGGTGGTATTTCAGGACTATTCACAAGAGATTTGTGATGATTGTTTTGTTTCTTTTTGTTCTGATTCGGATTCAACCGGAATGTGGCAATTTCAGGTGCCCACCGGCCAGGGACAACATGTCTTTTTATCTGTTTGTCTGGAGATGGTTTCCGGAGAAAATTGTTTGCGTATGATGTTTAACCGTGAGCCAGCCAAAGGCC
>JBFESJ010000114.1:0-11829 GCA_041548585.1 Desulfobacterales bacterium
AAGCGGTTGCAACACCTGACATGATGGGGTCTGTCGGAAAAATAGGAAAGCTTCTCGGTCCCAGAGGACTCATGCCCAACGCAAAAGTGGGAACAGTAACTTTTGATTTGGCCAGGGCTGTCAAAGAGATCAAAGCAGGTAAAATTGATTTCAAGGTTGAAAAGGCAGGTATCGTGCACGTTCCAATGGGCAAAGTTTCTTTTGGCGTAGAGAAATTAGTTCAGAATGCATCCGTCTTTTTAGAAACGATCGTTCGACTCAAACCGGCTTCCAGCAAGGGAACCTACCTGAAAGGTATTGCTGTCTCAACAACCATGGGACCCGGCATCAAGATTGATGCGGCAAATATAAAGGACTTAATCAAATAATCTACTTGCATAGATGAATCTCTCAGTCTTGATTCTACCATCCCTAAAATAATTTGATCGAGAGGATTTTTTGCGTAATTTAATGTTGTGAAAATTCTTAAACTCAATGAAATCAATTGATTCTGAGACGTAAAGGATTTTTGATGACGCATGTATATACCGCTCCATTATTTCGGAATTCCAATTGCAGGCTACCGCAGGGTTAATTGGGGCGGAAAAAACCTGTTGTGATAACGGAACGTCTTCGTGTTGATAGAGCAACTTTTCCAACAGGCTCACTTGATATTATTATTTCTGTCAAAGACCGTAGGTGCACTGGGTTGTGTTTAATCGGCAATGCCGGCCTACCGAGACATTTTCTTTAAATATGTTGTTCCTCCGGTTTTTACAGATCAAGGAAGGAGGTGTTTTAACTTTTGCGGATAGATAAAAAAAAGGAAATTGTAAAAGATCTGAATGAAAAGTTTTCAAGATCAAAAGTTGTCATCGTAACAGATTACAAGGGGTTAGATGTTACGACGATAAATGACTTGCGAAGGAAGCTGGGGGCGCATGAAATTGAATATAAGGTGGTGAAGAATTCGCTTCTTATCAGAGCCTCTGAAGAGACCGATGTCGCATTGATTAAAGATTCTTTTAAAGGCCCGAGTGCCGTTGCTTTAAGTTACGATGACCCGGTTGCACCAGCAAAGGTGCTGACAAAGTTTTCGGAAGAGCATCGCAATCTGGAAATTAAAACCGGTGTTATGGACGGTAAGGTGCTCGATTTAGCGGCGATCAAGACGATATCGACCCTTCCCTCTCGCGAAGTGCTTCTGGGGCAATTCCTTTCGGCAGCCAATGGTGTTGCTACCGGTTTTGTTCGAGTTCTAAACGCCATGCCGGTACAGTTTTTAAATGTACTTCAGGCCATCAAGGAACAGAAAGAAGCTGCTTAATAAAAATTGGTTAGACAAAGATAAAAGGACGTTAAAAGTTTAAACTGGAGGAAAATTAGAATGGCGAATATTACCAAAGAAGATGTAATTGAATTTATAGCAAATATGTCGGTGCTCGAACTATCCGAGCTTGTTAAAGAAATGGAAGAAAAGTTCGGAGTTTCCGCTGCTGCACCTGTGGCTGTTTCGGCTTTGGCCCCTGCTGAAGGTGGCGCTGCCGCAGAAGAAGAAAAGACCGAATTTGATGTTATCCTGACAACATTTGGTGACAAGAAAATTCAGGTTATCAAGGAAGTCAGGGCAATTACCGGTCTGGGACTGAAAGAAGCCAAGACCTTGGTTGATGAAGTTCCCAAGCCCGTCAAGGAAGGTATTTCTAAAGACGATGCCGAAAAGATTAAGAGTCAGCTTGAGGAAGCCGGCGCCCAGGTTGAAATAAAGTAATGCATAATCGGTAATCTGTAATGGGTAATGGGGCATAGGTGATTTAGCCTATAACCCATTACCTATAACCCATGACCTTTAACCAAATTAACATATTGGAGATGCCATGTCGGAAAGGCTTTTGGCAAATAAGCGCATAAGGAAAAATTTTGGAAAGATCCCAAAGATTGTTGTTATTCCCAATCTTATTGCGGTGCAGCAGGAATCATTCAATCGGTTTTTGCAAAAGGATGTTCCACCGGAAAAACGGAGAGACATTGGCTTACAGGCAGTATACAAATCTGTATTTCCTATAAAGGATTTTACCGGAACCGCTTCTCTTGAGTTTGTATCGTATAGGTTTGGCGAGGTCAAACACAGCGTTCAGGAATGCATGCACAGAGGAATGACTTATGAGATTCCACTCCGTATTACAGTAAGGCTGGTTGTATATGATATTGATAAAGAGACAGGAATTACAAACATCCGCGATATCAAGGAGCAGGAAATTTATTTTGGTACAATTCCTTTAATGACCGATAATGGTACGTTTATCATTAATGGCACTGAACGTGTTGTGGTAAGTCAGCTCCATAGATCTTCAGGAGTATTTTTCGATCATGACAAAGGTAAGACGCATTCTAGCGGCAAGGTAATATATACTTCCAGAATTATTCCTGTACGCGGGTCGTGGATCGATATGGAAATAGATCATAAAGATATCGTCCATATTCGAATTGACAGGCGGCGCAAACTGCCGGTTACGATTCTTTTTAAATCTTTTGGATATACTTCTGAAGACATCCTGGCTTATTATTATAAAACAGAAAAGTACATTATCCGTGGCAAACGAATTTTTAGAGAATTTGATGAAGCGTTACTGAAAGGGCGGCGTGCAAGCCGAGATGTCAAGGATCCCGAAACTGGCGATACGATTGTTTCTAAAGGACGCGTGTTTACCAAGGCTGCGATTAAACGTCTCAAATCGGCGAATGTAGATTTGATCCCGATAAGTGTTGAAGATATTTTCAACAAAGTTTTTTCCAAAACAATCGTTGATCCCAAAAGTGGTGAGCCCATCGTAAAATGCAACCAAAAGGTAGATGAAGAAGTTTTTCAGGCCTTACGGGATTCCGGTATAACGGAATTTGAACTGCTTTTTATCGATGGTGTTACCACCAGTGATTCTATTCACAAAACCCTGCTCTTGGACAAAGTCGAAACAAAAGAAGATGCGCTCATTGAGATATATCGAAGACTCAGACCCGGAAACCCTGCCACACCTGAGGTGGCTCAGGACTTTGTCGACAACATGTTTTTTAAATCTTCCTATTACGATCTTTCCGGTGTGGGACGGATGAAGATTAACATTCGTCTGGGTATTAGCTCTTCCATTAACTTAAAAACGCTTCGAAAAGAAGATATACTCCTTACGACGAAAACGCTTTTAGAACTTAAAGATACCCAGGGAGCGGTTGATGATATCGACCATTTGGGGAATCGAAGGGTTCGTGCCGTCGGGGAGCTTCTTGAAAATCAGTATCGTATCGGACTGGTCAGAATGGAACGCGCAATTAAGGAACGGATGAGTCTTCAAGAGGTGGATGCACTGATGCCCCACGATCTTGCCAACCCCAAGCCGGTTTCCGCTGTTGTTAAAGAGTTTTTCGGAACCAGCCAGCTCAGCCAATTCATGGATCAGACAAATCCACTTTCAGAAACGACGCATAAAAGACGTCTGAGTGCCTTGGGTCCGGGTGGATTAACACGTGAAAGAGCCGGTTTTGAAGTCAGGGATGTTCATCCTTCTCATTACGGACGAATTTGCCCCATAGAAACACCGGAAGGACCCAATATCGGTCTTATTGTTTCACTCAGTACGTATGCCCGAGTCAATGAATACGGTTTTATTGAAACACCGTATAGCGTTGTAAAAGATGCGACTGTACTCGAAGACGTCAAGTTTCTCACCGCCTTTGAAGAAAAAGAGCATCCCATTGCCCAGGCGAATGCGCTGCTTGACGAAAAAAGAAAATATGTAAATCCTCTGGTAACGTCAAGGGTGGCCGGAGAATTCATGATGATCAAGGCAGAAGATATTGAGCTCATGGATATTTCTCCCAACCAGCTGGTGAGTGTTTCGGCATCCCTTATCCCATTTCTTGAAAATGATGATGCCAATAGGGCATTGATGGGATCAAACATGCAGCGTCAGGCAGTTCCTTTGATCGTAAGCAAGGCGCCTTTAGTGGGTACCGGCATTGAGGGGGTGGTGGCCAAAGATTCAGGCGTTACGGTGGTTGCGAAGAACGATGGCACTGTGGTGGATGTGGATGCTTCTCGGATTGTATTAAGGAATGAAGATGAAGATGGTGACCAGAGTTCTGAGATGCCCGTTACGGTTTACAACCTCTCAAAGTTTATCCGTTCCAATCAGAATACATGCTTCAATCAACGTCCTATTGTCAGAAAAGGACAAAACGTGAAAGCCGGGGAGATCATCGCGGATGGTCCGGCTACAGACCATGGTGAGCTTGCCCTTGGGAAAAACATTACCGTGGCATTTATGCCGTGGGGCGGATATAATTTTGAGGATTCGATCCTCGTGGGCGAACGGCTTCACCGGGACGGCGTATATACGTCTGTTCATATCGAAGAATTTGAAGTCGTTGCGCGAGATACCAAGCTGGGAAAAGAGGATATCACGCGAGATATACCGAATGTGGGCGAGGAAGCCTTAAAGGAACTGGATGAAAGTGGTATTATCAGGCTTGGCGCTGAAGTGGGACAGGGAGATATCTTGGTCGGTAAGATTACACCCAAAGGTGAAACACAGCTTTCACCTGAAGAAAAGCTTTTACGGGCTATTTTCGGTGAAAAAGCCGGAGATGTGAAGGACACTTCTTTGCGGGTGCCACCCGGCGTTCAAGGGATTGTCATTGATGCCAAGGTTTTTTCGAGGCGTGGTGTTGAAAAGGATGAACGTACCCGATGGATCGAAGATAGTGAGATTGCAACCCTTGAAAAAGAGAGAGATGATAAGCTTGCCATTATTCAGGGTGTGGTTCGCGCACGGCTTGAAAAAATTCTGGTTGGCCAGGAGTGTTTTTCATCCTTGAAAAAGGGAAAGAAAGTTTTGATTCAAAAAGGAGATAAGATCGATTCCAACACACTGGCTGATATACCGGTGGCTCAGTTAGAAGGAATTGTATTAAAGGATCCAAAACTCACCGAAAAGGTCCATGACGTTCTTGAACGATATCGGGATCAGCGTGAATTTTGCAGAAACTTATTTGAACACCATGTGCGTCGATTTGAAAAAGGGGATGACCTTCCTCCAGGCGTCATCAAAATGGTAAAAGTTTATGTTGCCATGAAGCGAAAGCTGTCCGTCGGTGACAAGATGGCCGGTCGTCATGGTAATAAAGGTGTCGTGTCGAGAATTCTTCCCCAGGAAGACCTGCCCTATTTTGAAGACGGTACACCGGTTGATATGATACTGAATCCCCTGGGAGTGCCTTCCCGAATGAACGTCGGCCAGGTTTTGGAAATACATTTAGGCTGGGCGGCCAAAGGTTTGGGCGATCAACTCAACAGGCTTCTTGAAGAACAAAAGATGGAAGCCCTGCGGGAGAAAATTAAGAAAATATTCGATGATCCGTCTTTGCAGGAGATGATCGACGGCTTTGACGATAAGGAGATGTGCGAAATTTTGGAAGACTATAAAGATGGTGTTCATATGGCCACACCGGTTTTTGACGGCGCCAAGGAGGCTGAGATAAAGTCTCTTTTAACCGAAGCAGCCCTTAGCCCAACCGGTCAGACAACACTGTATGACGGACGTACCGGCGAACCGTTTAAGGAAAAGATTACCGTTGGTACGATGTATGTCCTGAAGCTTCATCATCTTGTTGACGACAAGATCCATGCAAGGTCCATCGGTCCCTATTCGCTGGTTACGCAGCAGCCGCTCGGTGGAAAGGCACAGTTCGGTGGTCAGCGGCTGGGCGAGATGGAGGTCTGGGCCATGGAAGCTTATGGGGCAGCGCACGCTCTGCAAGAATTTTTAACAGTGAAATCAGATGATATGGCAGGGAGGACCCGCATGTACGAAAAGATCGTAAAAGGTCAAAATACACTGGATCCCGGCCTGCCCGAGTCATTTAAAGTCCTGACAAAGGAATTGAAGAGTTTGGGTTTAGATATAACCCTTTTAGAAAGGAAACAATAAAACAGGGAAAAATAAATGGAAACTTTATACGATTTCTTTGCCAAGCCGACCGATCCTAAGCTTTATTCCGGTATTCGGATTGCACTGGCATCACCGGAGCAGATTTTAAAATGGTCTCATGGAGAGATCAAGAAACCGGAGACCATCAACTATCGAACGTTTAAACCTGAACGAGACGGCCTTTTTTGCGCCAAGATTTTTGGACCTACAAAGGACTATGAGTGCAACTGTGGTAAATACAAGCGAATGAAACACAGGGGCGTCATATGTGAGAAATGCGGTGTGGAAGTCATTCAGTCCAAGGTTCGAAGGGAGCGGATGGCCCACATTGAACTGGCCACACCGTGTTCCCATATTTGGTTTTTGAGAAGCCTTCCGAGCAAAATTGGCAATCTGCTGGATATGACGCTAAAAAATCTTGAAAAGGTGATTTACTTTGACAGTTACATTGTCATTGATCCAAAGGATACAGACCTTAGTCCAAATCAACTTTTATCGGAAGAAAAATATAGAGAAGCACGCGAGATTTACGGGACGAAGTTCGAAGCAGGTATCGGTGCCGAGGCGGTCAAGAAGCTGCTGGAAAAAATCGATCTTAATTCATTATACAAGGAATTAAGAGAAGAAATTAATTCTACGGGTTCTGTGGCAAAGCGGCAGAAGCTCTCCAAGCGACTTAGGATTATAGATGCATTCAGACGCTCAGGCGTTGATCCGACCTGGATGATCATGGACGTTATTCCTGTCCTTCCGCCGGATTTGCGTCCCCTTGTACCGCTTGAGGGAGGGAGATTTGCGACATCTGATCTCAATGACCTTTATCGTAGGGTCATTAACCGCAACAATCGGTTAAAGCGCCTTATCGAACTCAAAGCCCCTGATATTATTGTTCGAAATGAAAAAAGGATGCTTCAAGAGTCAATGGATGTTCTCTTTGATAACGGCCGGCACGGAAGAGCGATTATGGGTTCGAACAAGCGCCCGTTAAAATCCCTCAGTGATACGTTAAAAGGCAAACAGGGACGTTTCAGGCAGAACCTGTTGGGCAAAAGGGTCGATTATTCCGGTCGTACCGTTATTACCATAGGACCCAATCTCCGATTGCACCAGTGCGGTCTTCCAAAGAAGATGGCCCTGGAGATGTTCAAGCCGTTCGTTTATTATCGTCTTGAGGAAAAAGGGATCGTTTCGACGGTAAAAAGTGCAAAGAAAATGGTGGAACGTGAAGTCCCGGAGGTCTGGGACACACTGGATGAGGTGGTTAAAGAATATCCGGTCCTTTTAAACCGGGCACCCACCCTGCACAGATTGGGTATTCAAGCCTTTGAGCCGATTCTCATCGAGGGCAAGGCCATCCAGCTTCATCCATTGGTTTGTACCGCATTTAATGCGGACTTCGATGGCGACCAGATGGCCGTCCATATACCACTTTCCGTAGAAGCTCAGATAGAAGCCAGGGTATTGATGCTGTCCAGCAACAATATCCTTTCTCCGGCAAATGGCAGTCCGATTATTGTGCCGAGCCAGGATATTGTTCTTGGAATTTATTATATGACCAGGGGCGTGACCGGATCCAAAGGCGAAGGCAAAATATTTGCAAATCCCGAGGAGGTTCGTTGTGCCTACGATGCCAAAGCGGTGGATCTCCATGCCAAAATAATGGTTCGTATAGACGGAGAACGTTATGATACGACCGTTGGGCGCATCCTTTTGTGGGAAATCATACCCAAAGACAACATCATGATGATGCGCCATATTAAGGTTTCTGAGGAAGAAGAGGCCATGGATGTTTTTGAAAAAATAAAGTCCGGTGCGGATTTTATCGAAATGGTGGCCCAGTATTCCATCGGACTTGATCGGGAAAATGAAGGGCTGTTGGGTCTTTTTAGAAAGGATGAATTCAAACGAGTTTTTAGTGTTTCAGATGAGGACACCGATAAAATATTTGCCCTTGAAGAGGGTGAAACGACCGGTGTTGTTTTTGCGGATGAAGCATACCATATATTTAAGGTGGTCAAAAAGAGACCTGAAATACCGTTTGCAATGATCAATAATGTCAGGGATAAAAGGACCCTGAGTGAACTTGTGGATTATGCATACCGAAATTTGGGACCCAAAGCGACCGTCATCCTTTCAGACCGGTTAAAAAACATTGGGTATCAGTACTCAACCGAAGGCGGGCTCTCTATTTCCATTGACGCCATGATCATACCGTCGGCCAAGTGGGATATCTTGAAAAAGGCCGAAAACCAGGCTGAAAAGATTGGCCGACAATATACCGAGGGTCTTATCACTCAAGGTGAAAAGTATAATAAGGTTGTCGATATATGGGCAAAGGCAACCGACGATGTTGCTGATGAGATGATGAAAGCCATGCGCGTGAAGCCTGTGAGTGACACTGAGGGAGCCCCCACCCTGGATGAAGAAGGGAATCCCATTGTTGAAGAAAGTTTTAACCCGATCTATATGATGGCCGATTCCGGCGCCAGGGGCAGCAAAGACCAAATGCGTCAGCTTGCCGGCATGAGGGGCCTTATGGCCAAACCATCCGGTGAAATCATTGAAACGCCCATTAGCGCCAATTTCAGAGAGGGCCTTTCCGTACTTCAATATTTCATATCAACCCACGGCGCCAGGAAGGGCCTTGCAGATACAGCCCTTAAAACAGCCAACTCGGGATATCTTACCCGAAGGCTTGCCGATGTTGCCCAGGACTGTATTGTTGTTGAAGAAGACTGCGGGACGATGATGGGCGTTGAGGTTGAACCTTTGATGGAAGGCGGCGAAGTTATACAGCGTCTTGAAGAACGAATTTTAGGGCGTGTTGCCATAGAAGACATTCATGATCCGTTTACAGATGAAGTGATTGTCAAAGCCGGTGAAGACCTGGACGAAGATGCTGTAATGACCGTTGAACATGCCGGGCTTGCAAGGGTAAAAATAAGATCCGTTCTCACATGCCGGAGCAAAAGCGGTGTGTGCGCCAAGTGTTATGGTCGAGACCTTGCCCATGGCGCAAAGGTTGAAATTGGGCAGGCTGTAGGAATTCTTGCAGCCCAGTCCATCGGTGAGCCCGGAACCCAGTTGACCATGCGGACCTTCCATATTGGCGGAACAGCGAGCCGAAGGGTTGAACAGGCTGATATTAGAGCCAGGACAGATGGGACCGTAAAGTTTGTTAATATCAATGTGGTCAAAAAAGATGGGAACAGATTTGTGGTGATGAACCGGAGGGGTGGTGAAATTGCCATAATCGGCGATACGGGGCGGGAAAGAGAGCGATTTCCGATCATTTACGGAGCCCACATCGAGATAAAAGACGGCAGCAAAGTTAAGGCCGGAGATCTTCTGGTTACCTGGGATCCGTTTACAACGCCGATTATTACAGAGGTTGACGGAACTGTTAAATTCGGTGATATCACGGCAGGCAAAACCATGCAGGAGAAAGTCGATCCTGTGACCGGTAAATCGAGTCGAACCATCATAGAATCCAAGAGTGGTGAGGAGCGTCCGAGGATTTCAATCAAGGACAAAGATGGAAAAACTGCCAGCCTGCAGGAATCATCGGGAATGGCCCGCTATTTGCTGCCGATAAATGCCATTTTGCTGGTTGAAGAAGGGGATGAAGTTATGGCTGGTGATGTCATCGCAAAGCTGCCCCGTGCCACCACCAAGACAAAAGACATTACCGGAGGTCTGCCAAGAGTGGCTGAACTTTTTGAAGTTCGAAAACCTAAAGAAACAGCAGTGTTGAGTGAAATCGACGGTTATGTTTCAATATCAAAGGCGACCAAAAAGGGAAAACAGAAGATTACCATTACACCGATAGATGTGGGGGAAAAGAAAGAATATTTGATTTCACGCGGCAAACATATCAATGTTTACGAAGGTGATTATATCCGGGCGGGTGAGGCGCTGATCAGCGGTTCCGCTATTCCCCAAGATATATTGAATATCAAAGGTGAAATTTCATTGGCACGATATCTTGTTGATGAGGTACAGGAGGTTTACCGTTTGCAAGGTGTCCGGATAAACGATAAACATATCGAGGTCATTGTGCGGCAGATGATGCGGCGTGTAAAGGTTCTTGATGCCGGAGATACAGACTTTATTCTTGAAGAACAGGTAGATAGAGTTAAATTTGAGGAAATCAACCAGAAAGTGATCGAAAAAGGGAAGAAGCCTGCTGTTGCAGGGTCTCTTATTCTGGGGATTACCAAGGCGTCGCTGTCTACCGAAAGTTTTATCTCAGCCGCTTCATTTCAGGAGACGACCAAAGTCCTCACCGACGCCAGCATTGCTGGAAAAGAGGACTATCTGTTAGGTCTAAAGGAAAACGTTATTATGGGGAAAATCATGCCTGCCGGCACGGGTCTTTTTGAATATAAAGACGTGGATATCATCGCGAATTAGTGGGAAATATTCGATGTCGGGGATCTTTCTCCGCAAGTATTTTTAACGTAAACTAAGATGTGCTTAAAACCGGCTCGCTCAAATACTCGAAAAAACATTCTATCATTGGTCTAAATTAAGGTATTAATTTTATATAAAAGGCTTGACAAATCAGCCTTTAAGTTTAATAGTAACCATTTTGCCAACATTGGATTGCTCGTATTAAAAAACAAGGATTTAAGAGAGAAAATGCCGACGATTAATCAGCTTGTAAGAAAAGGAAGAAAGCGGGTAAAGAAGAAAACCAATACTCCGGCACTTAAAGGGAGTCCCCAGAAAAGAGGGGTATGTACCCGTGTATATACGTCAACACCCAAGAAACCCAATTCCGCTTTGCGGAAGGTTGCCAGGGTCAGACTGACAACCGGTATAGAAGTTACCGCATATATACCGGGGATAGGCCACAATCTCCAAGAACATTCGGTTGTTCTTGTTCGTGGCGGACGTGTTAAAGACCTTCCGGGTGTGAGGTATCATATTGTCAGGGGTACCCTTGACACCCTTGGTGTTGAGGATCGAAGACAGGGTCGATCAAAATACGGATCAAAAAAGCCAAAGTAAAAACATGTTTTATGTCGTGAGTGCAAGATACAATGTGGCGCGTTCTTGTCGCATTAGAATGAATGATAAATAACAGAAGTGGTGTGATATATGCCTAGAAGAAGAGAAGTCCCCGAACGGATCATCGTGCCAGACGCCAAGTATAACAACAAGCTGGTATCAAGATTCATAAAAACAATTATGAAGGACGGAAAGAAGAGTACCGCAGAGTCAATCTTGTATGATGCGCTTGATATTATCGGAAAAAAGACCAATGAACCTGCAATAAAGATTTTTGAACAGGCGCTTGAGAATGTAAAACCGATGATTGAGGTTAAATCGCGCCGGGTCGGGGGATCAACCTATCAGGTTCCAACGGAAATTCGGCCCTCTCGGAGAACGGCGCTGGGGATTAGATGGATTATTGGTTTTGCTCGCAAAAGATCTGAGAAAGGAATGGTAAACAAACTGGCTTCAGAGCTTTTGGATGCTGCCAATAAACGAGGCGCTTCTATTAAAAAGAAAGAAGACACCCATAAGATGGCCGAGGCGAATAAGGCGTTTGCGCACTACAGGTGGTAGAATATCAGCGTGGCTCCATTGGGCAGAGAATAGACAATGGAAAAATCAAACCATCTATGGCGTGTAGGAAATACGGAGTTGTTCATCACTAACCCGTTTTAAAGGGAGGATTTCGAAGATGGGTAAGGAAAAGTTTGAGAGGACCAAGCCGCATGTAAATGTCGGTACGATTGGCCATATAGATCATGGCAAGACGACTTTGACCGCGGCGATAACGAAGCATATGGGCATGAAGGGGATGGCGGATTTTGTTCCGTTTGATCAGATAGACAAGGCTCCGGAGGAGAAGGAGCGA
>JBFESJ010000115.1:0-11823 GCA_041548585.1 Desulfobacterales bacterium
CGGAGGAAATAGTCCATCGCCATATATTTTCCTAAAAGGCGATATGAACCTTGACGGTGCAGCGTGCCCCAATATTTTAGGATTGGTGAAGTGTTTGATGCAGTCCAAAAAGCCGTGCATTAAATCCTAAATATTGGGACACCGCGAAAAATTGTGTTTTTTACAAGCATATCGCCTTTTATTAAAACACATGACGATGATTTTTTACTGATAACATCATGTGAAAAACAATCATGTTATGAGTTTACATAAAAGTTTGGACATAAAACTTGTTTTATAATATCCAGATATTAAAAGGTTTCCGATTCATAAATTTGAAATTTTTTGCAAGGTCAAGAAAATCGAGGAATTACGCGTCCCGCCATCGGGCGGGAACAAGGAATTCCGCAGATTGACGCAGAGATTGCGGAAAAGGGCAATTTCTGAATGGAAACTATTTGGTTGCATTCAACATTTCTATCAGCAGTGCCTGAACCCTGGGCTCGCTGTAAAGATCCATGTCTTTGAGTCCGGCCACTTTGGCACGAAAGGCGTCAATATCCGGATGTTCTTGGATTTGCATACCCTTTTCCTTTAGAAGTGTAAGCCGCATGGCATTTTTGGATCGATTGTCGTTTCGCTGAAACACAGCAGCTTCATAGAGGGTTTTTTGAATCAAGTCCTGGGTTTTGGGATCCAACGTCTTCCACCATTTGAGAGAAGCCACGTCGATGTGCGGAGAATAGACATGCCGGGTCAGGGTCATGTATTTCTGAATTTCGTAAAACTTATAGACGTCCATGACCCAGAGGGGATTTTCCTGACCGTCGATAACCCCCTGTTCCAATTCAGTGTAGATTGGCCAGGGCATCGGGGTGGGATTCGCGCCCAAAGACTGCCAGATGGCTTTGTGAAGTGCAGAGGCCATGACCCGAATTTTGAGACCTTTTATGTCATCCGGACGTTTAACGGGTCGCTTGTTATTTGTAAGATTTCTGAATCCGTTTTCCGAAAAACAAAGCCCCTTAAAGCCGGCTCTCTCGAGACTCTTTAATATTTTAGCACCCAGCGGACCATCCAAAATTTTATCGGTCTGTTCATTGTCTTTAAATAAAAAGGGATAATTGATCACCCGTACAACCGGGTCAAATGTATCAAAAGGTCCGCCGGTGATAATTCCCATTTGAACCGTGTTCATTTGTATCTGCTGCAGGATTTCGGTTTCATTGCCGATGGATTTGGAATGGAAGATCTGGACATTGATATTGCCCTTGGAGCGCTGTTCCATAAGTTCTTTGAATTTTTCTGCCACGATGTTTTGAGCCGATCCCGGCTTGGTGACAACACCCAACTTTATTTTCGTCACAGCCACGGCAGACCCGGAATGAAACAGCAGGATAAATACGGAAATAAGAAATAGAAATTTTTTCGTCATATGATCCTCCTTAATTACCTGTTTTGGCAATTTCACACCTGTATCTTGCATGAAAGTTAATGAGACTTTTATGCAAAATTCAGGTGGTAATTTTTTTCAGCTCTTGTATGGATGATTCCGAAATCATATCCCCTTCCGCTGCAATATCTATGGTATATAAAGCAAGCGTTTTATAAAGGGCGAGAAGCTCCGGTCTTTTGAATCCGATTTCCTTAATATGCGTTTCTACGGTTTTTACATCTCCCCTGGCAATGGGACCGGTCAGCGCTTTGTAAACACCAATTTTTCCTATATTGGACAACGTACCTTCAATCAATGGTTTTAACAGATTAAACGCATCTCGCTGGTCGATTCCGGCTTCACCGATGAGCCGAATGGCCAGTTCAAGCAGTGTTACCAGATAGTTTGATGCCACCACCGCTGATGCATGGTAAAGGGTTTTGGCCTCGGTCAGAATGTTGACGACAGTACCCCCGAGATCTGTGGCAATTTTTTTTGCGGTCTTAACTGCAGGGTCTTCTCCTTCCAAAGAAACAATGATACCTTGAAACGGATTGGTCTCGAAATCGGCAGAAGCAAAACTCTGTAGAGGATGCATAGATCCTATCCATGCGCCGCATGTTTTTGCACCCGATAACACAGATGACGCCAGTGCCCCGCTACAGTGCAGCACAACAGCATTGTTGACAAACCCCATATTTTGAGAAATGGTATTACACGTTTCTGTTATGGCGCTGTCAGGTGTTGTAATAAAAACAACATCCGCATTTCGTGTTATATCCCATGGAACATCGCTGAACTGATCGGATAGAACCATACCTGCGACATGTTTGGCTGATGAAAGGCTTTTACCGACAAATCCGGCGGGCCTGTATCCGGCCCGGGTTAAAAATACTGCAAGGGCCGTTCCGACTTTTCCGCATCCGACAATGGCAAATGAAGGTTTCATTTTGTTTTCCTTGAACGCTTGCGCAGGGATCAAATCGTAATGAGAATTTAGCATATAAGATTCAAATACTCACAGCTTTATTCGGGAGAAATTCCCCCCTGGTCTTTATTTTATGGTATTTTAAGTGACTACAATGGTGAAACAGCCCTTGTCAAGCCAAAGCGGCGTATCGTTTTGAATATGTTGGGTGTTTAATATTTTCTTGACACACAGGTTCATTGGCCATACGTTGGCATCTCAAAAATGAGGTTTTTTTTATACGGCAGAATCCAAGCAATTTGATTCTAAACGACGTTCAATATTAAGAGGTAATTCTGAAACAACATCCGACATCTAAAAACAATACAAAGAATAAAACGTTTACCATCCGGGAAATGATGGAAATTATCCTGGAGGAGAACCGGTGTCTGGTTCAAAATATCAGCGAAAAGGCTGCCAAGGATATTATCCAGAGGATTCAGAACGCGGAATCCATCTTTTTTTCCGCACAGGGTAGAGCCGGCTTTATCCTGCGATGTTTTTGCATGCGTCTGATGCATTTGGGATACAGCGTTTACTTTTGTGGCGAAACCGTTACGCCTGCCATTACGGATAAGGACCTGCTCATCGTTTTAAGTGGATCCGGGGAAACCCCGTCGACCCTCGAAGCGGTGAGGCGTGCCAAACAGCAAAAGGCCAAAACATACGGCATCCTGGGGCATATTGAATCCGGAATCGGTTTACTGGCGGATCACGTCCTCCACCTTCCGGGAACCACCAAGCTGTGCCGTGACAGTGAGCCGGAATCATCTCAAATGGCCGGTTCCCTGTTTGAACAATCCGCCTTTCTTTTTTTGGAGGCGGTGGTGTCAAACATATACCAGACCCGAAAAAAGGATGTCGGAAGCGTTTCACCCAGACACGCGGTTATTGAATAAAGGAGGAAATATGAAACCAATCCTGCAATTGGCATTAGATTTTGTAGACTTGAAACGGGCGCTGAAAAACGCCAAGGCCGGAATTGCCGGCGGAGCTGACTGGCTCGAAGCCGGAACGCCCCTCATCAAGAGTGAAGGTCTGCATGCCGTCAGGGAACTCAGGAGACTTTTTCCTGACAGCACCATCGTTGCAGATATGAAGATCATGGATGCCGGCAGAACCGAGGTCGAAACCGCAGCCAAAGCAGGTGCCAATATCGTCGATGTGCTCGGTGCATCCAGTGATGCGACCGTCCGGGAGTGCATCCAGGCCGGAAAAAACTACGGGGCAAAAATTGTGGTGGACATGATCGCAGTGGATGATGTTCTATCCAGGGCAAAGCAGGTGGAAGACTTTGGGGCTGACTATGTTTCGGTACATTGTGCCATTGACGAGCAGATGGAAGGTAAAGATCCTTTCGAAGTGTTACGCCAGGTCAGCGAAGCATTATCCATTCCGGTGGCGGTGGCTGGAGGTATAAATTCTGAGACCGCTGCCAGAGCTGTGGAGGCCGGTGCAGCCATCGTTATCGTGGGCGGTGCCATCACCAAGGCAATGGATCCCGAACAGGCAACCCGAGAAATTCGCCTGGGACTCGACACCGGGAAAAGCATCAGCACCACCCTTTTTAAACGAAAAGGCGAGGCTCAGATTCGGGAAATTCTGGACCTGGTGTCGTCAGCGAACCTTTCAGATGCCCTGCACCGAGGGGGTGTTCTGCAGGGAATTCGACCGCTTTTTCCAGGTATTCGAATGGTGGGTCAGGCAGTTACCGTAAGAACCTATCCCGGAGACTGGGCCAAACCGGTTCAGGCCATTGATGTGGCTCAGCCGGGTGAGATCATTGTTATCGACGCCGGTGGGGCGGGACCTGCGCTCTGGGGAGAGCTTGCAACGCATTCGGCGGTTCAAAGGAATCTGGGCGGTGTTGTCATCGACGGCGCCCTCAGAGACAGCCCTGAAATTATCGACATGAAATTTCCGGCGTTCACTAAACTTGTTATGCCCAACGCCGGCGAGCCCAAAGGGTTCGGAGAGATTGGCGTTCCTGTAACGGTGGGCAATATGCGCGTAGAGCCCGGAGACTGGCTGCTGGGCGATGACGACGGGGTGGTGTTGCTGCCAAAGGCCATCGCAGTAGAGTATGCCAATCGGAGTATGGATGTGCTCGAGAGGGAAAACCGCATACGAGAGGAAATCAAAGAGGGTAGCACCCTAAGTAAAGTGACGGAACTTTTGCGGTGGGAAAAGAAATAAAGATGATTCAGCTAATCAGAGGCTTTAAAGATATCCTTCCCGGAGAAGTGGAGCTTTGGCAACAGGTCGAGGTAACCGCCAGGTCTCTTTTTGAAGACTTCGGATTCAAAGAGATTCGCATCCCCATCATGGAGCGTACGGAGCTGTTTGCCCGAAGTATTGGTGAAGATACGGATATTGTTGAAAAAGAGATGTACACCTTCCCGGATAGAAAAGGAGATCTGATCACCCTTCGACCCGAAGCAACCGCATCTGTCTGTCGTTCCTATATCCAGCACAAACTCTATGCAAAGGATCCGGTCCGGAAATTTTATACCATTGGTCCCATGTTTCGTCGGGAGAGGCCCCAAAAGGGGAGATACCGGCAGTTTTATCAGCTCAATGCTGAAATTTTTGGTGTGGATTCTCCCCTGGCTGATGTTGAGTTGATCTTTATCCTTATAACACTCTTCTCAAAACTGTCTGTTTCCGATGTGAACGCCCATATCAACTCTCTGGGGTGTCCTGAATGTCGTCCCATGTTCAAAACGGCCCTTGCAGATTTTTTAACGTCAACAAATGAAAATCTTTGTTCAGACTGTGTCCGGCGAAAAGACCGGAATCCCTTGCGCGTGCTCGACTGTAAGGTACCTGCCTGCAGGGCTGCGATGACGGACGCGCCGTCTCTGATGGATCATTTGTGTCCGGCCTGTGATCAACACTTTGAAATTGTCAAAACGGCCCTTGCAGCACTTAACGTTCCGTTTGTGGTTGACAAACGTCTGGTCCGGGGTCTGGATTATTACACCCGTACAACTTTTGAAATTCAAACCCGTGCATTGGGCGCACAAAATGCCATTGCAGGCGGCGGTCGTTACGATGGCCTGATCAAGGCCCTGGGTGGACCTGATATTCCGGCAACTGGTTTTGCCATCGGGTTTGACAGATTGGCAGAAATTG
Source organism: Desulfobacterales bacterium (assembly GCA_041548585.1). Classification (GTDB taxonomy): domain Bacteria; phylum Desulfobacterota; class Desulfobacteria; order Desulfobacterales; family UBA11574; genus UBA11574. The sequence continues at coordinate 5,517 of JBFESJ010000115.1, forward strand.
TCGGTGCGAACAGCATCGATCTCGCCAAAACCCCCGACATTTTTATCGCTGCACTGGGCGAAGAGAGCCGGTCCCTGGCATTTAAATGGAATTGTGCGTTATGCCTTGAAGGTGTTAAATCTGAAATGGAATTTGGCGATAAAAGCTTAAAGAGTCAGATGAAAAGAGCCGACCGGCTGGGGGCAAAGCATGTCTTGATCTTGGGGGATAACGAGATTAAAGAAGGCAAGGTTATCTTGCGTGACATGAAAACAAAAGATCAGATATCGATCCCCATTGAGCGCGTGGTGGAGGATATCAAAGAAAAAATATATAATATTTTAGACCGTTGATAAGAATCGTCGCATTCAGATAATCCGGTTTTTAACGGCTCAAACTCGTGTACAAGTGATACAAAAGAAAAAAATTGTGTAATTTTTGGAAAGGAGTCAGTCCATTGCCAGATACACTTGGAAATATGAGGAGGACCCATACCTGCTGTGAACTCGGTAGGGATGATGTCGGCACGGAAGTGGTGTTGATGGGGTGGGTACAGCGCCGGAGAGATCATGGCGGGGTAATCTTCGTTGACTTGCGTGACAGAGAAGGAATCACGCAGGTTGTTTTCAACCCTAAAATCAGCCCCAAGGTCCATGAAAAGGCCCATGTCCTCCGCAGTGAATACGTCATCGGCATCCGCGGGAAGGTCGATAAAAGACTGGAAGGGATGACCAACCCCAAATTGAAAACCGGTGAGATAGAGGTCTTTGCCACGGAACTCAAAATTTTTAATGCTGCGGAAACGCCGCCGTTTATGATCGAAGACAATGTAGAAGTTTCGGAAAATATCCGGTTAAAGCATCGCCACATCGATCTCAGGCGAACGCTTTTACAACGGAACATTATCAACAGACACACGGCTGCCGCCTCTGTGAGGCAATACCTCAACGGCAAGAGATTTATCGACATTGAAACACCGATACTGACCCGAAGTACCCCGGAAGGCGCAAGGGATTATCTGGTGCCCAGTCGGGTGAACCCGGGTCTTTTTTACGCACTGCCCCAGTCTCCGCAAATTTTCAAACAGCTTTTAATGATTTCCGGATTTGACCGCTACTACCAGATTGTTAAATGCTTCAGAGACGAAGACCTCAGGGCGGACCGGCAGCCGGAGTTCACCCAGATCGACATGGAAATGTCGTTTGTGGGAGAAGACGATGTGATGGATGTTACGGAAGGACTGATGATCAAACTTTTCAAGGACGTTCTGAACATTGATCTTAAGACCCCCTTCCCGCGCCTTTTTTATGAAGATGCCGTGGGCCGTTTCGGGCTGGATAAACCCGATATCCGGTTCGATCTGGAACTTGTGGATATTTCAGATATTGTTGAAAATGCAGGGTTTAAAGTCTTTTCCGATGTCGTTAAAAGGGGCGGCATTGTCAAGGCACTAAATGCCAAAGGCTGTATCAATTTTACACGGAAAGAGATTGATGATCTGGCTGATTTTGTAACGGTATACAGGGCAAAGGGACTGGCATGGATTAAAATCCGTGAAGATTCATGGCAATCTCCCATTGCAAAATATTTCACCGAAGATGAGAAACAGGAACTGGCACAGCGCATCGATATGCAGCCTGGCGATCTCGTATTTTTTGTGGCCGATCAGCCCAAAGTAACCAACGAGGCTTTGGGACACCTTCGGAACTTTCTGGGGCAAAAGCTCGGCCTGGTTCAAGAAAATACCTTCAGTTTTGTCTGGATCACCCGGTTTCCATTGCTGGAATATGATGAAAACGAAAAACGTAACCAGGCACTGCATCATCCGTTCACAGCCCCGCTCGAAGAAGATTATGGTCTGCTGGAGAAAGACCCGCTTTCCGTCAGATCAAGGGCGTATGATCTGGTGCTAAACGGCTCGGAGATCGGCGGCGGGAGCATTCGTATCCATCAGAGGAATTTGCAGGAGCGGGTATTTGCGGCACTGGGCATGGATCAAAAAACCTATGAGGAAAAGTTCGGATTTCTGCTGTCGGCACTTGATTCCGGCGCACCGCCCCATGGCGGGATTGCACTCGGCTTCGATCGGCTGGTAATGATCCTTTGCGGGCAACCGTCAATCCGGGACGTGATATCCTTTCCGAAGACCCAAAAAGCCGCATGCCTGCTGACCAATGCTCCTTCGGGAGCCGAAAAGGCACAGCTTGATGAGCTCTCGCTGCGAATAAAGAAAAGCTGAAAATAGAAACCCATTAAACAAACATTTTCTCTTGACTTAATATTAGTTTTTTATTATCTGAAAAGTTTACTTTTTATCCCCAGTAGCTCAGTTGGCAGAGCAGATGGCTGTTAACCATCGGGTCCGCGGTTCGAGTCCGTGCTGGGGAGCCAAAAAATAAAATGCAATGATTTTGGCATGTTATGATAGACCCTTAAGCCATGCGACATGTTTTTCGAACCAAATGGTGGGTTGGAGTGCTGAAGTTGTTGTATAAAAGAAGCCGAGAAGTTCGGTATAGTTGATCCCTAAGCAAGTTAAAAGAAAAGGCGAACGGACATATAGGGTGCGGTTCGCCTTATCTTTTTCGAATTTTCTATGAAACTATAGCAATCTAAATAAGGAATTTTATGAGGGTACAATCAACTGAGATACGCGTTGATACTCGTAACTTATCAAAGGAATTAAAGGGGGTTATGGCGCCTCGATATATAGCAGATATCGCCACGACTAAGGTTTCAAGATAGGTTTTGGTTATGTCAAAAACTCAGCCAGCTTGGTAGTTGGTCGTCATTGCAGATCTCAAATCTTATTGTTTATTTGAAAGTTTTTTTCCAACCTATATTTTTCCGTTTTTAAAGAATCTCTTTGGCTCTTAAAAATTCCTTTACGACCTCAGCTGTTTTGCGCTTTTTTGCATCCACTTCGTAATTCAAGTACTGCATGGTTGCGTCATCGATGATTCCTCCGAGAAGTTCCAGTACATCGGCAATTTCGGGGTTTTTTTTTCAGGATGTCCCCTCTAATCACCGGCGCTGCATGATAAGGGGGAAAAAATTTCCGATCGTCTTTGAGTGGCTTCAAATTATATGCTGAAATACGACCGTCAGTGGCAAAAGAGCAGATCACATCAACTTCTTTTTTGCGAATGGCTTCATACATCAAAGAGGGATCAAAATCTCGGACCTCGCCAAATTGTAAAGTATAGGTTTGGCGAAGCCCTGGATAACCGTCGGGTCGCTCAGAAAACTCTGCAGTGAAACCTGCAAGAAGATTATGCGCCGATTCTTCAAGGTCAGAAATCGTGTTCCATCCGTTTTGCGCTGCATCGGCTGCTCGGACAGTAATTGCGTATGTATTGTTAAAGCCGAAAGGTTTCAGCCACTGTAAATCAAATTGTTGATGGTAGGCTTTTGCTACATGGTAAAGCGCTTCTTCGGGATCCGTAATCACCGCATGTTTTAAAATTGCAGTTAACCCCGTTCCAGTGTATTCTGCATAAAGGTCGATCTCTCCGTTGACCAAAGCTCCGTGACAGATCATTGTTCCACCGAGATTAAATCGGCGTTTCACAATTAAATCGGTTTTGGCTTCGATCAACTGGGCCATTATTTCTCCTAAGATGAGTTGTTCAGTAAAATTCTTGGTGGCTATACGGATGGTTTTGGTTTGAGTCTCAAATAGTGCAGCGGGCTCAGTATCCCCGGAAAACCTCGTAAAGTAGGTAAGCAAACCTGTTAGCATTAATAAAAGCGGCAACATAAGCGCCGCCGGTTTCATGAGGCCTTTTAGCGATCCTTTTGGATCTTTTTTCCTTTCAGGCCGAAGCCCCCACTCAAAAGCCCCGATGGAAAAATCCACAATCAGGGCCAGCAGTGCGGCCGGAACGGCACCCAGCAGGATTAGTTTTATGTTTGAGAGCGCCAGGCCGCGGTTAATGAATTGGCCCAGTCCACCGGCTCCGATAAAGGCCGAGAGGGTGGCGATTCCAACGCCAACCACGGCTGCAGTCCGAATGCCGGCCATGATAACCGGCGTAGCCAAAGGTATTCGCACCATTTTGAGTTGCTGGTATTCCGTCATGCCGATTCCGCTGGCAGCTTCCATAATCTCGGCAGAGACACCCTCTAATCCTGTCAGGGTGTTACGAACAATGGGCAGTAAGGCATAAAGTGTCAGAGCGATGAGGGCAGGCAGGGCACCGATTTTCTTAAGCAGCGCCAGGAGAAAGACCAGCATGGCAAGGCTCGGCACGGTCTGCAGGATTCCGATAAACCCCATCACAGGTCCCCGAAGCCAAGCTTCCCGAAACATGAAAATGCCGACAGGTATCCCGATAGCCATGGCTGCGAAGGTGGAAAGGCCGGTAAGCATAAGATGTTCACCGATTCGCAGCCAGAGTTCCGGCAGGCGTTCGGCAACATAGCTGATCAGGTTTTCTGAGCCCATTATAAATGATCCTTGAAGTCGGCCAACTGCCGGGCCGGTTTTGCAAAAAGATTTTGGACAAATTCCGTGGCGGGTGAGGCCAGGACTTCCTTCTTGGTTCCAATCTGCTGCAAATTGCCTTCATGTAGGATCGCAATGCGGTCGCCGAGTAAAAGGGCCTCGAAGATATCATGGGTCACAAAGATAATCGTCTTTTTAAGCCGCCTTTTAAGAGATAATAATTCCTGCTGGAGCGTTTCGCGGGTCAGGGCGTCGAGAGCGCCGAAAGGTTCATCCATTAATAAATAAGCAGGATCGGCTGCCAGGGCACGCGCCACGCCGACCCGTTGTTGCTGTCCGCCGGAGAGTTCATTCGGGAACCTAGTGGCAAACTCATTCGCTGGAAGGCTAACAAGTTCTAAAAGCTCCTGCACACGGTCTTGTCTCTTGTCACGGGACCAGCCTAAGAGCAAGGGCACGAGTTGGACATTCTGTTCAATAGTCATATGAGGGAACAGGCCGATTCCCTGAAAGACGTATCCGATTTGACGGCGCAAATCCACAGGGTCCTGGTTCATGACATTTTTACCATGTACCTCAATGATGCCTTCGAAAGGCTCGATCAGGCGATTTATCATTTTAAGGGTGGTTGTTTTACCGCAGCCTGATGAGCCTAAAAGGACCAGAGTCTCCCCCATGTCCACGCTAAAAGAAAGATGGTTGACCGCATAGGAGCGGCCGCCGTCAAATGATTTGGAAACATGCGTTAGCCGGATCATGGTTTCTATGATGGTTCGCCAGAAAGGTCGTTTGGATTTGAATATTTGAAAAAAGTAACCAGATTAAAAAATAGATTGATTTATTAAATTTTATAAATTAAATATAGTTTGAGCTAAAAACTTTTTAACAGGAACAAAATAAAATGTCAACTGACAGCAACGACAATCTAAATACTATAAACAAAACTTTCCCGCCTGACCACACCAAGCAGATTATCTTTTCGATCCGCAAGCTCATTCAGGCGAGTGAGCTCTATACCAAGGAATTAAACAAAAAATATCAGGTAAGCTCAGCTCAGCTCAACTGCATTTTAACACTTTATGAGTATGGTCCTTTACCTCCATCCCAAATAGCCAAGCATATGATGGTTAAGTCCAGCACGGTCACCGGAGTTGTCGACCGTTTGGAAAAGAAAGGAATTGCGGAACGGATGCGAAACTCTCCGGATCGCCGTGTGATTAATATCCAGCTTACCGAAACTGGAAAAAAGTTGGCCGAAAATGCCCCGCCGCCCATTCAGCAGAAGATTATTGATGGTTTGAAACAGACTGACAAAAACAAAGTGGAACAGATCGTGAGTTCCCTAAACATGCTTACCAGCATGCTTGACGTCCAGGATTTGGAGGTCAAGTAGCACTACGGATTGTATCTTTTTCTCGATCGCTAAAGCCTTCCGAAAACAGCCCTATCTGGAATTTATAAAAAAGCCTTTACAAAAGAAATTTATTTGTGTAATAGTTTTAATTCAAATAATTTAGACTAAATATATCTCTATATAAGATTTTAAGGCCTTTAGAAAATGTTCAATTTTGTTCAAGTCAAAGACCCCGGGCTTTGAGCGGGGAATGCCTTAGATTTTGACCGAAGGAATACATTGAGTATTTCGAGGGTTACAATTTGAGTCTGACGCAAAACTTGATCAAAAGGGATGGTTTCCAAAGGTCTTATTTTTTTGAAGAAATAATCCTTGTTAATGCGAGGCGCTTTTAAGATGGAAGTCATACCGACCATAGATAAAAATGAATTGGCCAAGCTTTTTGGGAGTGACGAGTTTGGCAACGTTTCCCGTTCGACCTGCACGAAAATAGAAAAGTTGGAAGCGGTATTTAACGAACTCATCGA
>JBFESJ010000116.1:0-11783 GCA_041548585.1 Desulfobacterales bacterium
ACCGGAATTAAACTCGGAGACGGGATGGATGAGGCGTTAAGACGGATGGAAAAAGGTGAGGACCCGGAACAGGTTGAAGCTGAACTGGGGGATATTCTGGAAGGAGAAGACCCGTTTTCCCTTCCAGGCAAAAAAGCAGCACAAACGAAAAAAAAGCACAGAGCGCCTTACAGGGACGAAACGCTTTATGACCTTTAAGTGTATTTTACAACCCTTTCTATTTATATCAGGAGTCGGAGAAGTTTTTATGTGTTAAATTGCTCCATGGATAATGCTTTTTTTTCAAACCGTGTAAACTCATGGGTAAAGGATCGTAAAGAAAGATCAGATATCAATATAAAAACAATGGGCTTGTCTTAAAACAAGCAATCTCTTTCCAAAAAAAATGTTTCGGAACTCGTCTGTTCTTTCTAACGATCCCTAAGCTAATCAAACAATACACACTTTTTTAAAAAAGATTATCCATTCCGCTCAAGGGAGCGTAGGATCTCTAAGCCGGAGGCTGAAGTATAAGTTTTTACAATAAAAACTCCCCGACCCTTCATTTATTTTAAAAGATTATGAAGCGCTTTGTGAATATCCGGATACTGAAATTCAAAACCGTTTTTTAAAAGCTTATCCGGAACCGCCCGCTGGCTGTTCATCACAACGGTCCCCATTTCCCCCATAAGAGTCCGGATCATAAAAGATGGTGCTCTCATAAAAGACGGCCTGCCTATTACTGTACCGAGCGCTTTGGCAAAATCACGATTTCTGACTGGATTCGGAGCACAAAAGTTCACAGGCCCCTTGATGTCCTGATTTTCAAGAATAAACAAAATTGCTGAAATGAGATCATCCATATGAATCCAAGGAAACCATTGGTCTCCGCTTCCCAGGGGGCCGCCTGCAAAAGATTTAAACGCCGGAATCATTTTGGCCAGAGCGCCACCGTTTTTACCCAGAACCACGCCAAAGCGCATGATAGCAATTCTGGCACCTTTTTCTCCGGCTAGAAACGCTTCTTTTTCCCAGTCGATGGATACCGTTGCCAAAAAGTCTTTTCCCGGAAGCGCATCTTCTTTTAAAATTTCCTCCCCCCTGTTCCCATAATATCCCACAGCAGAGGTGCTGCAAATAATGATTTTTTTATCATCGGGGATGGCTTCAACGAGGTTTCGTGTGGTTAGAATACGGCTGTTATATATTTGCTTTTTATACTCCTCACTCCAACGGTTGAAAATATTTCGCCCGGCAAGATTTATCAGTGCATCAACATCTTTAAGTGAATCCTGCCATGGTCCTTTTTTCGTGGTATCTGCAGAAATATAGCGAAAATTGTCATGCGCGACACTTTTATGGGTTGAAGATGTGCCGGCAGCAATAACGGTGTGCCCTTTGTCCAGCAGACAAAGGGCCAGGTGGGTACCCACAAAACCGGTTCCCCCGGAGATGAATATCTTCATGATATTTTCCTTTTACATTGACCCGTAACTGTGTAACCCGGGCAGTAGATTCACACCAAAATATGTAAACATAACCGCCATAAATCCAATGATTGAAAGATAAGCGATCCGTTTGCCATACCACCCCCGCATCATCCTGGCATGCAATAGGGTTGCATATATAAACCAGGTAATTAAAGACCAGGTCTCTTTCGGATCCCAGGACCAGTAACTCCCCCAGGCTGAGTTCGCCCACACAGAGCCGGTAATGATTCCGATGGATAAAAAAAGAAAACCAAACATGACCATTTGGTGATTCAATTCGTCTAATATCTGAGCTTTTGGAAAATGAGAAACCAAGCTGCTCGTTTCCTGTACATCTTTTTGCTTAAAAAGGTACATCAAACTTAGGCCAAAAGCGACTGTAAAAGCGGCATATCCTAAAAAACAGGTGATAACGTGGGCAATCAGCCAGTTGCTTTTTAATGCCGGAACAAGGGGTTGAATACGATCATTGATGTTGGGAGACATGGAAGCATACGCCATGGCAAGGAATGCAATGGGTGTTGCAAACGCTCCAATGATCGGGTTTTTAGACTTTCGCTCGATGAAAAGATAGATGATGACAATGGCACCGGCGAAAAAAACCAATGATTCGTACATGTTTGAAAGCGGGGCATGACCGATACCCAACCGGTAAGATTCCACCCATCTCATGATAATGCCGGCAATGTTGCCGGCCACACCGATTAAAGCGGTCCAGGTGCCCAGCCTCCCAAGCAACTGTTTTTTAAAAATCCAATGGGCAAAATAAAAAAATGTCGCAGCCCCGTAAATAAACGTTATGATTGACAATAAAACTGAACTGTTCATTATTTATCCTCTGATCTTTGAATATCTCAGATTGAAAAAAGAGTTTAGATTTCTGTCGTCGTCATCAACGATGCGTTAAACTGGCCAATTGATCTGAAAGCTTTTTAACCCGTTGTTGCATCCCCATTTTATTCTTGTTGGCCGTGCCTGTAACGATGATTTTGGTTTTTGACTTCCCTTTAATGATTTCGATGCAGACCCTTTGATGGGACATGAAAAAAGTGATAAAGCAACCGATAATCATAACGATAAATCCTGCATAAACCACCAGGACTCCAGGATCTTTTGTCACCTGAAGACCGGTATAATAACGAGAGCCGGTCTGATCGCCCAGGTTAAATTTCTCAACCGCTTGATCCGCCACAGAAATAAACACCGCGCCCTTTCTCATCCGATCAAAATTCGGAAAATGCAAGGGCAGCAGAACTTCAACCGGTTTTCCTCCACCGGGGGTTAGGATTCCCATGTAGGCTTCACCAATGTTCTGACCGACATATTCGGCAGACTTTTTGTACTCAACGACAACAAATTTACCCAGACCTTCAGGAATATCCACCGGCTTACCGATGACGGTTTTTATCCGGTACGATTTTCCAGACTGGATGCTGGCAAAATTTAATTCGATCTCATCCGAAGGATTTTTAGCATCCTCCTTCTTTTTCAAGGCCGTATTCGAGGGCATTTTACCGTAACTCGATTGAAATATGTTATACCCTTTATAGCGAAGGGGATCGTTGACGATGATATCCTTTTTATATGCCGGATGACCCTTTTCGATGATGGTTAAACTGGAGCGGTACTCTTTGGGCGCCCCATTATCGTAGAAACTGACATTAAAATCCTCACACTTGATTTCAAAGCCAAGATGTCGAACCTTGCCGGTACTTCTGATTCGAATATGGTCAACCGCTTCGCCTTCAGGAATGTTGACAAACCCTTCAAAACCGAAGATTGAACCCATCAGACCGCCAATTAACAGCAAGATGACGCTCAGATGCACGGTGTAAACCCCCAGCCGGGTCCATCGCCATTTCTCAGCAAAGATGCATAGCCCCTTTTCGGTCTCTTCAACCCTGTTATATCTAAATTGCTTTGCAATGAAAGGTTCATATCTTTTTTTGAGCTCGACCGGGGGATGATTACCGGAAAATTCCTCCTTTTGAGACAGTTTTCTGAACCTTGAAAGGTTAAATGAAGGATTCTTGGAAAACACAATCTTCCATGTGGCGGAAAGACGTTCTATTGAACACACAACAATGTTTATGGTCAGCAATAGCAGCAGAAACTGAAACCACCAGGAATGATACATGTCAAAAATATCGAGCACATCAAAAAGTCTGTAGATAAATTCTCCGTATGCTCTAAAATATGCAGCAGGATTTTCGTTCTGTGGAATAACCGTACCGATAATCGACGTGATGGCTATTGACAGCAACAGCACCACGGTCAGTCTCACAGAAACGAAAAATTTCCAAATTCTATTTGAATATCTCAGAATTCACCTCCATTTTATGAAAACCTTATGGGTTTTCATGACCGCTTCAGTCATGTCATCGTCATGATTTTTTATCGTTACTGTTGGGTTTTTAGCACTTCAGCACCGATAAAAGAAAGAAAAAATATTTCAACCCCTTGAAAATCAAAGAAAGGGGCTTAATTTAGATCCAACTAAATTATTTTTTTACAAGATAATCCTTTAATCGGAAAAATAAACCGTCAAGGCAAAAAAAAAGCCCTGCCTTACAACGATAAGGATAAGGGCTTGAGCAAGATCATTTTTTATTGTGGTGCCGAAGGGGAGACTCGAACTCCCACGGAGAAACCCCCACTAGACCCTGAACCTAGCGCGTCTACCAATTCCGCCACTTCGGCATGAATAACATCATTTAAGATTGATTTAATATAAAGAGTATCTTATATATATTTTTTTTTATATTTGTCAAGGCCGATATTCGTTGCCGGGAAAAATCAGAATGGAACTCATTAAACATATTGATAAGATTGAAAAACCATATAAAAATGCTGTAATTACCATCGGGAATTTCGATGGTGTTCATATCGGACATCAAGCCCTTTTTCATGAGGTGATCGAAAAGGCTGAGACCCTTGACGGCACATCAATCGTTATGACCTTCGAACCCCATCCGGTCCGTGTTTTAAAACAAAACGGGCATTTGCCGCTCATTACCCTGTATGAACAGAAAGTCGAGCTAATTGAAAACTCGGGGGTAGATGTTTTGATTTGCGTCCCCTTTACCAGAGAATTTGCGGCAATATCGGCAAAGGAATTTGTGGAAGATATCCTATTGAAATCCATCGGAATGAAAGCCATTGTCGTGGGTAAAGATTATACCTTTGGCAAAAATCGTGAAGGAGATATAGATCTTTTACAAACCTACGCAAAAAATTTGGGATTTGAAGTCATTATTGCCGACTGGATTCAGACGGCAAAGAATGGGCCGGGTCGAATCAGCAGCACCCGGACCCGTGAACTTGTCATGGCGGGCAAGGTAGGTGAGGCTCAAAAACTTTTGGGCCGTTATTATCAGATTCGGGGGATTGTCACTACCGGACGCAACAGAGGGGGAAGACTTCTTGGATTCCCCACGGCAAATATTATCCTTCACGATGAACTTTGCCCAAAAAATGGCGTTTACGCAGTTACGGTGGCATGCTTGGGGAAAATTTTTCAAGGTGTTGCAAATATTGGCTACAGCCCGACTTTCGACGATCATGAATTTTCGGTGGAAGTTCATATTCTTGACTTTAATGAAAACATATATGGCCAGAAAATCCAGGTTAATTTCGTGCGGCGGATAAGAGATGAAAAAAAATTTTCGAATATTTCCGAACTCTCTGATCAAATTAAAAAAGATATCGTAAAGGCACGCAAAATTCTTTCCTGACACGCTATTGCTCAAACGGGAATCTTCTTGAGTGTTCATTGAAACGGTTTTTTAATATATGTTTCAGAGCCGGCGAAAAGAGAATTGGACAACAGCCCATTGATATCTGATTTCTTTTAAGTATTCGATTTTCGGTGATACGCATATGAAAAAGAAAATAAGCATTTCACTGACCCTGGGTCTATTGGTTTCTATCCTTGCGCTTTATCTGGCCTTTAGAAATGTCCCATTTAATGATCTTATCATCTATTTTGCATCCATCAATTACATATGGATACTCCCGGCTGTTATGGTTATTTTACTCAGCTTTGCCTTGAGAGCCTATAGATGGAAAATAATACTCGAATCGGCCGGTAAAATTAGGTTCTGGGAGGCATTTCATCCGTTGATGATCGGATTTATGATCAACTGTATCCTCCCCGGGAGGGTGGGAGAAGTCGCAAGACCAGCTATTTTGCAAAAAAAGGAGAATATTCCTTTTTCTACAGGTCTTGCAACGGTTGCTGCCGAGCGGGTGTTTGATGTCGGTATTCTGATTATTCTTTTTGCAGTACTGCTCGTCACGATTCAGATAGATCCTGATCTCGATATTGTTTTTGGCAAGTACCATCTCAATAGAGCGACCCTTGTGAGCGCCGGCCAGGGAACACTCAAACTGCTTTTGCTACTCATCGCCGGAATCGCCTTGGTTGGTTTCAGCAGAACCAGGAATGTTATCAATGGCTTGATCACAAGGATGCCATCGATGTTTTTTTTTGCCGGACCTGATTTAAAAAAAAAGATACAAAAAAAATTTTGCGACCCCATGGTGCGTTTTGTTGAAAATTTTGCCTCTGGTTTTACATTGGTCAAATATCCCATGAAAATATGTGCGTGTATCGGACTCTCCATTGTTATTTGGGGTCTTGCAGCCTATTCATACTATTTGGTCTCATTGGGCTGCCCGGGAATCGAATTGTCGTTTATTGAAATTACAGCAATGATGGTCATTATCTGTTTCTTTATCGCCCTTCCTTCCGTACCCGGCTACTGGGGGATTTGGGAGGCAGGGGGTGTCTTTGCCCTGTTGCTTTTCGGGGTTTCATCAAAGGATGCCGCCGGTTTTACGCTGGCCAATCATGCAATTCAAATTTTTCCTGTGATCTTTGCAGGGATTATTTCTGCAATGATCACCAGTGTAAATATATGGCAGGTTTCATATGAAGAACGGACACGTATTGTCCTTAACCCGGACGATTCGAAATCAAATAGGGGTTAATTATATCAAGGAAATGAAAAAAAGTTGAATGGATACGGTTGAACCGTTTTTAGCAAGGCGGAAATTCCGATGTATCGGGTTTCACCCATTGACCGGCAAACCGGCTTTCGGGCTAAACCATTTATCAATAAAATCGTGTAACGATTTTATGAAACTCTCGAAGGTTTACCTTCGGGAGCTAATCCGCCACACAGCATAGGCGGACAGTAAGCGAAAGGTTCTTATACTTTATTTGAATTCATCCCGCGCTGCCCCGGGAATCGGGATCTCCACTGCGTTCCGACCCCGGTAGGCGGGATTTCCGCTTCGCTCCAACAAGCAGCGGGGAATTCAAATTTAAAATTTCGGCAGATCATTTAAAATTTTTTGATATAATATGTTTAAAATTTGTAAATAAGCACCAAAAAGAGGTCTCCTATGGCCATACTGGAAATCGTAACATATCCGGACAAATTTCTCAGCCAGCCGACCCAAGCGATTGAAAACATCGATGGAAAAATCCAGGACTTAATTGAAGATATGGCATCAACGATGTATCAGGCACCCGGAATCGGCCTGGCTGCCATACAGGTAGGTATTAACAAAAGCCTTCTCGTATACGATGTTTCACCAAAAGATCATGAACGGTGTTTACAGGTGCTGATCAACCCGAGAATTATTTCAAGTGAAGGAAGTACAATATCAGAAGATGAAGGATGCCTGAGTGTCCCTGATTTCAGATCCGATGTTAAGCGAGCGGCTGCTATTATCGTGGAAGGCTTTGACAGAAGCGAGAAACTGCTACGGATAGAAGCTGAAGGATTCCTTGCCGTCGTACTTCAGCACGAAATTGATCATTTAAACGGTATTTTATTTATAGACCGCATCAGCTCCTTGAAAAGGGGGATATACAAACGAAGAGTTTTAAAGAATTTAAGAAAAAAATGAAAAAAAAGGCCAGAATCATATTCATGGGAACACCCGATTTTGCAGTCCCTGCCTTAAAAGCCCTTCATGAAAATGAAGAAAACGTGGTTCTGGTGGTCACCCAGCCGGATCGTCCAAAAGGACGGGGGCGTAAACGCTCTTTTTCCCCGATTAAAGAGACTGCCATAAATCTCGGGTATAACTTTATTCAGCCGTCGTCAATCCGAACAACAGAATTTTCGAATCACATCACAAAACTCAACCCTGACGTTATCGTGGTGGTTGCCTTTGGTCATATCCTCCCGAAGAACATACTCAAAATACCCAATACGGCGACCATAAATATCCATGCATCACTCCTTCCAAAATATCGTGGTCCTGCGCCGATCCAATGGGCCATCATAAATGGAGAGAAAGAGACCGGCATCACGATGATTTCAATGGATGAAGGTATGGATACCGGCGATATCCTCCTTTTTTCAACATTAGAAATAACGCCGGACGACACGTCTGGCACGCTCCATGACCGTCTGGCGAATCTTGGCGCGGACCTTTTAATTCAAACCCTGAAATCTTTTGAAAAAGGCGACATCCATCCAATCCCTCAGGATCATACCCAGGCCACCTATGCACCAATGCTCAAAAAAAATGATGGCCGTATGAACTGGGAAAGACCGGCCGAGGACCTTGAAGCCTTTATCCGCGGAATGACGCCATGGCCCGGTGCTTTTACCTTTCATGAAAAAAAACGCCTCAAAATTTTTAGGGCCAAGGCCATTTTTATGGACACCTCCGAAACTCCCGGCACAGTAATAAAAGGATTCCCCGATGAACTGTGGATCGCAACCGGCAACGGAGTTCTGTCTATTCTGGAAATTCAGGGTGCGTCTGGAAAGCGCCTTTTGATTAAAGATTTCCTGCGGGGATATAAGTTAGGGCCTTCTTCCAAATTGGAATAATGGAATATGGAATGATGGGTTTGAAGGATTTTTTAACAATTTATATTATTTATTTCCACTCTTATTCCCAATATTCCAACATTCCATTCTTCCATACCGGTGGCATGAATAAGATTTTATTAAAAGAATAGTGAGTTCGAAAGGTTGTTGAATTTTCGAGACGTTCAATTATCTCTTGGAACACATTTAAACTGAAATGAATATTCTAATAACAATTCTGGCCGAAAGAACCAGGCGTTGATTATCAACAGAGATATTTGCATTGTTGAATGTTCATTGACTTATTGAAATTCCAAAAATCAAATCACAAATATCAAATAAATCCCAATGACCAAAATTCGAAAATCCAAACATTGTCTCGTCCTTAAAGGTTTTGGTCATTGAGTACTGAGGTTTATTTGTAATTTGGTGCTTGGAATTTGTATTTTTAAACACAAAAACTCTAAAGCAGAGCCATATAGCTGTGGCTTGACCATAAGAACAGGCTCTCAAGAAAAATAAATTTATTGTGGAAACTGCTCGCACAGCATCTTTAGATATCCTGAACACCCTGGATCAAGGGAACATAACTTTAGACAACATATTGGATGAAGTTCTCTCTCAACACATTTTTTTTCTCAAGAAAGATCGTGCATTGCTACAAGCCATTGTATACGGCGTTCTACGGTGGCGGGCAAAACTCGATTGGATCATCAATCATTTTTCGAAAACCCCTCTGAAACGAATCGATCCCAAAGTAATGAATATTTTGCGGATCGCACTTTTTCAGATCATTTATTTGAATCGGATACCTGTATCGGCAGCAGTAAATACATCCGTTGAAATGGCAAAATCTGTCACCGAGCCTTATGTCGTGCGCTTTGTCAACGGACTTTTGCGAAATGCCGCAAAAAAATATCAACAGGTCGTATTTCCGGATGTGAACGAAGACCCGGTTTCTGCATTGGCGGTGAATAAATCATTTCCAAATTGGATGCTTGAAAGATGGTTGGATCGGTTTGGTCTGGAAGAGACTGTTTTGCTGTGTGATGCAATCAACACCATCCCGCCTTTAACCGTACGCTGCAATACACTGAAGACCCGCCGAAAAACCTTGTTAAAACGCCTTGAAAAAGATGTGGAAAAGATTGAGTGTACAGGCTATGCACCGGACGGTGCCTTTTTCTTTCATCCAAAAAAATCTATTCCGAAAATGAAAACGTTTGAAGACGGACTGTTCCAGGTTCAGGATGAAGCCGCCCAACTGGTTACATGTCTTTTAAACTGTAGGCCGGGGGAAACGGTTTTAGATGCATGTGCCGGCCTTGGCGGAAAAACAGGGCATATCTCCCAACTGATGAAAAACCGTGGGAAACTGATTGCTATGGATAACAATTCGAAAAAACTCCATCGCCTTCAATCTGAAATGGTCCGACTCGGAATTTCGGTGGTCACAACCCGCACCCATGATCTGAATGATCCTGCCGGCGTTAAATCCATTGAAAAATTTGATCGGATCTTATTGGATGCACCCTGCTCGGGCCTTGGTGTTTTAAGAAGAAATCCGGATGCAAAATGGAGCACATTTGAAAAGGACCTGATTCGTAACTCAAAACGGCAGGCGACATTTCTGGATCACCTGGCACCCCATGTCAAGCCTGCCGGTATTCTTGTTTATTGCGTCTGCAGCACGGAACCCGAAGAAAATGAATCCGTGATAAAAGCTTTTTTGAATAAGCATAAAAATTTTGCTATAGAAAAAAATCCAGACGGTTTACCTTATGAAGCACGTTCTCTTTTAACCGGCGACGGATATTTAAAAACTTTTCCCCATCTCCACAATATGGACGGCTTTTTTGCGGTCTGTATGAAACGGGCAAAATGATCTCTCGAGTATTTAAAATAGCTATTCTGTTTTTTGTGTTTATCCTCGTGGTGGGTGCAAGTGCCTACCTGACTCTCACTTTGATTATAAAGAGTGAAGACACTGTGGTTGTGCCCCAGCTGGTTGGAAAAGAAGTAATTTATGTGCTTGAATTATTAACTGATTTGGAACTTAATACAAAGGTTGAGGGATCAGAATACAGCACCGAGGTGCCCAAAAACAATGTCATTTTTCAGGAACCGGAACCTGGGTCGGAAATAAAGAAGGGTCGTGATGTCAGGATCATCATTTCAAAAGGCCCAAAGTCCATCCTGATGCCCAATCTTGAAAATTTGCCTGTTCAACAGGCCCGGATTATTTTGGAAGAAAATAGCTTGTGCCAGGGGGAAATATCCAGTACTTACAGCAACAGTATAAAAAAAGATGCCATTATTGCCCAGATTCCTTTGGCCGGCACGATGATAACCCGGGACGAATGTATCAATCTACTTGTGAGCATTGGACTCCGACCACGGGCGTATAAGATGCCGGATCTTAAAGGACGTTTTCTTGACAGCGCGATTCCCCTGATCGAAAGTAATCATCTGATACTTGGAGAAATAAAATCTGTTTTTTACAAAGATAAACCCTTAAATACAATTATTGCCCAAGAACCGTTATCCGGTTATTATGTGACCGAGGGTGGCACCGTCGATCTTGTTATCAACAAAACGCCCGGAAAGAAAGGCCAAGGAT
The DNA here is from genome assembly GCA_041548585.1 of Desulfobacterales bacterium. GTDB lineage: Bacteria > Desulfobacterota > Desulfobacteria > Desulfobacterales > UBA11574 > UBA11574. Next base: position 10,926 of record JBFESJ010000116.1, read on the forward strand.
ATTTAGCGGGTTCTCAAGGCGGGAGCCTTTTCAGGTACAGGCTCAATGACGGTTTTTTAAAAAGACACATCCGGGTTGTGTTAAACAGTTTTGGTGTTTCGAACACGATATTTGACAATTTTGTACAACCCGGAGAGGAAATCTGGCTCATCATCCCCAGAAATAACGATACGACCGTTTTTCTTTACGAGGATGATGAATTGATAAAGACTCAAGTTTATGACGACGGGTTTGGAAGTTGATTTTAGAAAATAGGAATTAGGAATTAGAAAATAGATAACCGCAAATGGACGCAAATGAACATAAATATTATTATTTTAATTTGTGTTTATTCGTGTTCATCCGTGGTTTCCCTTATCCTCTTTTCTCTTTGCTCTTTCCTATTTATGGCTTGAAGGTTTTGGGATTTGAGACATGCAAGTTAGGTTTTTGACACTTGACATGGGGTATTCATCATGTAAATATCGTGAACAAAACTGTCTGATATTAAATGATTTTCGAATGATCCGGCACAGGAGTCTAAATAATGAAATATATTGCACCATCAATACTGTCTGCTGATTTTTCAAAACTGGGAGATGAAATACGATCCGTAGAGGAGGCCGGAGCCGACTGGATTCATGTGGATGTCATGGACGGCCATTTTGTCCCGAACATTACCATCGGCCCTTTGATCGTCGAAGCCGCACGGCGTATCACGTCACTCCCCCTTGACGTTCACCTGATGATTGAAAATCCGGATCGCTATATTGAAGACTTTGCAAAAGCAGGCGCCGACCTTATTTCGGTTCAGGTGGAAGCCTGTATCCATTTAAACCGGACCATCCAGATGATAAAATCGCTGGATTTGCGTGCCGG
>JBFESJ010000117.1:0-11781 GCA_041548585.1 Desulfobacterales bacterium
AACGGTTTCAGACAGATCATCTCCGTACCGTTTTCTCGCCCCTTTATAAGCGATATTCCGGAGAACCTGGTCCGCACTGTCTGGTTGTGTATCGCTCCATGGGGGAAGAACAAGTCCATGGCAGGGGCCGGTGAATGTCAGCCGTTCTGCAATGGCTTCCGTGGCTCGAAGTACATCCGGCCAAATGGCAAAACGTCTGGCATATTCAGATGACGTCGTCAGCCATGCATCGGACGGCACTGCATCTTTCGGTGTTAATCGGGAAAGGGAGGTGTTCAAATCGATGGCCCTTAGCATCCGGTGCGTCTTAAAATCATCCGGATCTATAAAAAAACTTCCGGGCGTGGCCAGCATCGGAACCCCAAGATGTCGGGACGTCTTTCGTAACCGGAAGGCGATGTCGTTCGGTTTACCCGAAACTGCCGCTGCAACCGTTAATCCGTTTTCATGCCACTGTGTCAAAAGCTCGAGATTTTGTGTTATGACGACCAGCCCTTTGGCATGGTCGGAAATCGCGGATTTTAGATCAAACAACGCATCGGTATGACGACGTGTAATGATACGGCAAAGATTTCGGTAGCCCTGATCGTTCTTGACAAGACAAACAGCTCGGTATCCGGCTATGGAGTCTGTCAACTCCGCACCGACAATCGGGGTTATATTCTCACGCTCACAACTTTTTAAAAAGGGCCACAGGCCGTATAGATTGTTGGTATCCGTAATCGCAAGGCGACGATACCCCCGCTGCTTTGCAGCAGCACAGATCTTTTCCGGAGAGGACGTCCCCCACATTAATGAATAATACGAATGAACGCTCAAAAGAATCATGTTGATATTACAAATATTTCAAGGTCGGGAGATTTCAGTTTGTTAAATTGCTCCATGGATAATGCTTTTTTTCAAACCGTGTAAACTCGTGGTCAAGGGATCGTAAAGAAAGAACAGATTTCAATATCAAACAACGGGTTCGAATTAGAACAGACATTTTCGTTCTGTTGAAATGTTTTGGTATGCGTCTGTTCTTTCTAACGATCCCTTGACCACTCAAACAGTACACGCTTTTCAAAAAAGAGTATCCATTCCGCTCCAACACATGCATTCAGGGAGTGAAACGGGAAAGTACACCCCGTGAACACGTACATTTGTATTTACAATAGAACCCCCCGACTCCGCATTTAGTTAGTGTCCATCCATAAATGAAAATTTTTGTTCAAGATCAAGGCATGTGAAAAAAATAACCCAGGCATATATGTAATATTCCGAGGATTATTTTTTGATCATAACGCAGAGATTGAACAAAAAGACCAATTAGAGATGGACACTAGTTAAGGGTTCTTCCCGTACGAACGGCATTGAAACCGTAGCGACGGCGGATGGAATCCAAGGCAAAAATCAGGTTGTCGCTTTTCTTTTTTTCTTGTTCGTATTCGCTAAAAAGCGCCATTTGTGCCGGGGGATAGGTCAGACGGTCACAAATCAAACGCAGGTGTCGGATGCGGACCCGGCGTTTCCAGGCCCTTTCAAGAGCGGTCTTTGCCACGGCAAATAAACGAAAGTCGTTGGCCGTCGCCGGATCGGCGGTGGCCTGTCGGATAATCCGCTTGCCGTCAGAATAGTCGAGGACAATTTTAACCCGCTTTGAGGTTAGCCGTCGTTTGCGCAGATCAACACCGGCCTTCTCAACAAGCCGATACAAAGCACCTTCCACTGATTTTCCAGTGTTGGTGTCGTTTCCAAATGCGTTATCGACACTGACAACGGGGGGGGCCTTCCCCACAGGTAAAACCGGGGATGGGTCAATGCCGCGCACGGCATTGTAAAGGCTATGACTGCGATTGCCAAACATCACATACAGTTGTCCCATCGACAGACTGGCCACATGGCCGGTACGGGTCAAATTGAATTCCCGAAAACATTCCAGGTCTTCCCTTTCGACACCGGGAACAAGGTGAATCGGTAAGGGTTTCATAAAACACGCTTCCTCACCTGCCCCGACAATATATTCACCGATTGGCTTGACCATGCGTGTGGCCACTTTGGCCACCAGTTTGTTGGGGGCAACCGACCAGATCGGATCAACGCCCATATTGGCGCGCATCGCCTTTCGGATGCGCCATGCGATGTCAGGTGGCGGGCCAAAAAGTCTCCCCGTCCCGGTGACATCTACGAATAGATGTCCATCGTAATCGCTTGCCTCAATCAAGGGCGAATAGGGCAATGCATCTTTCAAAAGCTGAACCATTGCACGTTCGTAACGAAAAGGATGAAGCGGCAGCACAACGGCATCCCGGCAATACCGGAGTGCCCGTCGCAGGGCCATTCCTTTACGGACACCATTTTGATACGCTTCTTCACTCATGTCATACACTCTCGCCCTTACCGCGGCATCATGGGCGATTATCACAGAGCGTTCCTTCAGACGCCGATCCACCAGTCGCTCCACGGCCACGGCAAAATCAGCCACATTGATATGGATGATCGAGCGTTCGCGCATGTCAGGCCACCATCAACCCCCGCTCTTTTAACAACCCTGCCATTCTTTGGGCATTTTCCGGCGCCTGAGCACGGACATGGTTGTTGAAAAAAAGGACACCGTTGCGTGCCCGGCCACTCATGGTTTCAACCTTATTTTCAACCCACGCTTGCAGCTCATCGTCAGAATAGCTGTAATCAAATTGAAGCTGCATATTCCTCGAGCACCAACCCTTGGTATTTCGGCCATGAAAACGCACATAAAACAGATCCGGATTGGTTACCACGTCCAGAGGCGGAAACAGGTCCGGCAAATTTGGTGTGTCAACCCCCACCAGCGTCACCCGCCGGCGCTCCAATTCAGAAAATACACGATCACTGGCCCAGGAGCGGTGTCGAAACTCTACTGCCAGAGGCAGGCCGTGAAGCTTATCGAGCAAATCTGCCAGGTATTTTCGGTTTGATGTTGTTCGAAAAAACGAGGGGGGAAGCTGGATCAACACGGCGATGAGCTGTCCGGTCTGAACGAGTGGGGCGACACCCTCCCTGTAGAGAGCCGCCTGATCGCGCCATTGCCTCAGGTCGATTTCATGGGTTAGCGTTCGTGTCAACTTGGCAGCGAACAAAAACGCCCGGGAGACTTGTTGACGCTGGCGTTCAATGGCTTCGGCTTTGGGCATCTGATACCAGGTATAGTTGAGTTCGGTAATCGAAAAGCACCGAGCATACCGCTGCAGCATCTTGCCCGACTTTGTGCCGGAGGGATAAAATCCGGCGTCGATCCACTCTGTGTAGGAAAAGCCGCTTGTGCCCACATGCAATTGACACGTTTTGGAGTCTCGGTGTTCTTTAGTGGTTATTGCTGTCATATGCTGCTCCAGACAGGCCGTTGGAAGAATTCCTTAAATATTCAATCAACAATCGCCAATAGACTATTGTTTGGGTCCTCTCTGAACACCGACAACCTTACCCTGGATCAGGATCTGATTGAAATCATACCTGACCGGTTTGTAGGCGGGATTCTCAGGACGCAGCTCAATATGTTTTTTTCTGCGAAAAAAGCGTTTGACCGTAGCTTCTTCCTGGTTGACAAGCGCCACAACGATTTCACCATTCTCAGCAAACTGACGCGGTTCACAAATAACCAGATCCCCATCCAAAATAGCGGCATCCTTCATCGAGTCGCCTTTGATCTTAAGTGCAAACAGGTTTGGGCCACGGTATATGGTTGAATCAATCACAACGCTCCCACCCCATTCCTGCTGGGCGTACAAGGGCAATCCAGCTGCGATGTCCCCCACGATGGGCACTTCCCGCCACCGCATGATGCCTGCCGTTTCTCGCATGCGATTCAGCAGATGGATCGTACGACTGTAACGACCGTCACGTTTGAGAATTCCTTTTTCCTCGAGCGCTTTTATAAGTTGAGATATCGCCGCATGGCTCACTCCCATCTCATCTGCCGACTGCCGCAAGCTTGGCGTTTTCCCGGTCCTGATAATTTCACGCTCCAAATAGTTAAAAAATCGTTGCTGTTTTGGCGTAAGTTCTGGGTGCATGGAAACAAACCTCCCTATCACGGGTTCAAAGGTTCAATGTTCAGGGTTCAAGGGTTATAATATATGAACAGAAGGTTTGAAGATCAGAAGGTCGGCTTTTCTCAGACTTTCCAACCTTCTTACGTTCTAACTTTCTTAACTTCTTAAAAATAGGAATCTTCAACCCGGAACCGTGAACTCTGCACCTGTGAACGGTTACTATATTTCTGATTAACACAGCATAATGTAAATGTCAATGTAAATATTATTGTATATATTTTGTAAAGTTTTGAATAAATCGGTGTGAGGTTTGGAGTGACAATTTTAAGAAATGTTCTTGTTACGAATCCTTCAAAGTATTGGATTTTAGTTATTATTTCGTTGATAAAATACTGTGGAAATGATAGGGTTTAAACGTTAATAACCAAGGACCCATGAAGAAATAGATTTTTATTTTTTCATGAGCCGAGCAACAAAGCCAGGCAGGATGGATCGACGCATCAAACTTGAAAAATTTGATCTTCGGGCTCGAACGAATCCCGAAAAAGTTTCATTGAGGCCTTTGAAAAATATTCGATTTTGTTCAAGTCCGAGTCGAAGATCCCGCACTTCGAGCGGGAGAAGTCGAAAATTTTAACCGTCCCAGAGGAATATGCTTCGCATTCCACAGGACAGACAGGAATACATTGAGCGTTTCGAAGATTAACCCGCCAAAGTTTGGTGGCGGGTTAAAATTTTAGCCTGACCCCGGAGAAATAGGCTGTCCATTTCACAGGCCAGGCACAGGAATTGGTCAAAAGGGGGCGTTTTTCAAAGGTCTCTTATCACACCGAAGACCGTGATAGGTCTTATGGATCCGGATATTCAAAATATACTGTTGTCCGGTAGGGTGGCTCACCGATGAGAGTGGCAGTGATATCTGATATTCATGCGAATCTGGAAGCGTTCGAACAGGTCCTGATCGATATCGGCAAATCAAATATCGATAGCACGGTTTGCCTGGGTGACAACATCGGTTATGGTCCTGAGCCCGAGCAGGTTGTCGCCATGATCAGAGACCACGATATTCCATCTGTTATGGGAAACCACGAACTGGCCCTGATCGCCCCAAGTTATCTATCTTTTTTTAATCCCCTTGCACGGAGGTCTTTGCTAAGAACGATCGAATTGTTGTCTGAAGAAACAATCCATTTCATTTCAGGATTAGAACCATTTTTGATTCGTTATGAATGCCGTTTTGTCCACGGCTTCCCACCTGATTCGGCAACCATGTATCTCTTTCAAGTATCAGAAGATGAAATGCTGCTTACTTTCAAGCAAATGAAAGAAAAAATTTGCTTTCTGGGACATACGCACCGCCTTGAAATCATCGACTTTAACGGCCAAATCGTTTCCCGCGCTCCGCTAACCAAAAACATCATCCGCCTAAACAGGGATCGCCAGTACATTGTTAATATCGGAAGTGTGGGCCAGCCAAGAGACGGCAATAATTGCGCAAAATACGTTATCTGGGATTCTTCGAAATACAACATCGAGATAAAATTCATACCTTATGATATTGTTTCAGTTGTCAATAAAATAATAGCATCCGGTTTTCCCACTGAGCATGCAATTCGTCTTTTATAGCTCTTGGTGCAAAAAGGCGTTAAGTTACGGATGCGTATCGTAAGCAAAGCGGAGGATAATATCAATGACAGATATTCTTGCCTTAAAATCGAAAATAATCAATTTTATCAGCGTCGACATCTGGAGGATTCGCGCCAGTGATCTTTCCCGAAAAAAATATTTTTTTATTAAACAACTCCGAATTCTTCTTTTAGCGACTCGCGGATTTGACAAACACAACTGGCCTTTAAATGCATCCGCACTTACGTTTTATTCTATCCTCTCCATTGTTCCCGTAGTCGCAATGGCCTTCGGGATCGCAAAAGGTTTTGGTTATCAGAAGCTTCTTGAAAAACAATTATTTGAAAAATTCTCGGGACAGGAAGAAGTCATAAATCGTGTCGTTGGATTTGCCTATTCACTGCTTGACAATACAAAAGGTGGTATGATCGCGGGCATAGGTATTGTTTTCCTTTTATGGACAGTGCTTAAATTATTTAGCAATATCGAACGGTCGTTCAATGATATCTGGGAAGTCAAAAAGCCTCGCACGTACGGGAGAAAATTCAGTGACTATCTCTCTATTATGCTGATTTCTCCCATACTCTTCACCCTGTCCAGCAGTGTTACAGTATTTATAACTACCCAAATTACGGTAATTACCCAAAAAGTAGCACTGATAGGGATGTTTAGTCCTGTCATATTTTTCCTGCTGAAATTAATACCGTATTGTTTGATATGGGTACTTTTTATATTTATGTATATCTTAATGCCCAACACCCGGGTTAATTTCAGTTCGGGAATGATTGCAGGTGTTATCGCCGGAACAATTTTCCAGATCGTCCAGTGGGCCTATGTCGACTTTCAGGTGGGGATGGCGAGGTATAATGCAATATACGGGAGTTTCGCTGCACTTCCGTTATTTTTAATATGGATTCAGATGAGTTGGTTGATTGTTCTTTTTGGTGCTGAAATTTCTTTTGCGTATCAATATGTGGATACGTATGATTTTGAGCCGGACCGTCGTCGCATTAGCCCGGCATTTAAAAAATTACTCTCCCTTCAGATTGCCCATCTCATCATATCTACTTTTTCAAAAGGCCAAACGCCTTTAACAACTTTAAAGATATCGCAAATCCTTGAGATCCCGATCCGTCTAGTACAGCAGATACTTGACGAATTGGTTGACGTCGGAGTTTTGTCCAATGCCGAACTCAAAGAAAACGAAGAATTATCCTTTCAACCCGCCCGTGATATCAATTTTATTACCATAAAATCTATTATCCAAGCCTTGGAAAAGAAAGGTTTGGATAACATCCCTGTTGCACAGACGGCCGAATTAAAGTCTTTATCGGAAGCGTTAAAAACCCTTAATGATGAAATTGAAAAATCTCCAGCAAACCGCCTTATAAAAGATATTTAGTTTCTTAGTTGTAAATCTTGTGCTTTTTGTGGCAAATTTCTTTTCTTTTCGCCACTAAGCCACCAAGAAAGAATAAAAAAATAAAAATCTTCGTGTCTTTGTGCCTTGGTGGCAAGATTTTTTGGTTTCGGCTCGTCAGGGTTGTGCAGATATTCTTTACTCGAATTCTTCGGAAAGTAAAATCGCTTCCGCCACATGGCGCATGGACTTCCGCGAGTCCATGCTTCGTTTTTGAATCCATCGAAATGCATCGTTCCCACCCATTTTTCGACGTCGCATAAGTACCTCTTTTGCCCGTTCCACAAGCTTCCGGGTCTCGAGCTCTTCCTGGATAACCTTTGTTTTAACCATCAACTCTGTGTTAATGATGGCTGCGGCAGCCTGATTGGCCACCGTCTTTATCAGGTTTACCTCGGTTTCGGAAAAATCATACGGCTGGGCCGTAAAACAATTGAGTACCCCGATCACCTTTTCATCCTGTACCTGAAGCGGCACTCCCACCATGGATATCAGACCCAGTTTTTTGGCCATTTCTTTTTCCTTAAATCTGGGTTCCTTCAAGACATTTTTTATAATCAGCGGATATTTATGCGTGGCCACAAAGCCCACAACGCCTTCATCCATATTTAGTGATCGGTCTTTCACATAATCAGGATCAATGGCCTGGGTGGCCTTGAGGCGAATTTTATTTGGCGTCACGGTCTCATCTATGAGCCACAAAGAACAGATTTCAACCCCGGTTATTTTAGCCGTAACCATTACAATCAGTTTGAGAATATCTTCCAGATAAAGGTCCGACGTAATGGCCCTGCTGATGTCCATCAGCGCTTTTATGTATGTGTCATGAAGTTCTGGCGTGATTTTAGTCATAATTTAAACATGTAGGTTTTAGCTGTTTAATTATTTTTATCATTTGTTACGAAAAACATCTCTGAAAAGATAGCATAATTCGATATTCAATGCCAATTAATCTTTTTATAAAAAAATTAATTGACAAAACTTGTAAATATGAGTAGAATAACTACTCATAAAGGAATGCATTATGGAAAATTTATTCACGGGACTTATTTCTTCAAAAACCCGTATCAAACTGCTTGTCCGTTTTTTCTTTAATCCAAGTACGCGGTCATACCTTCGTGAATTGGCCAAAGAATTCAATGTGTCAACGAACTCGGTTCGAGAAGAGCTCAGCCAGTTGACCCGAACCGAACTCCTCACATCTCAAAAAAGCGGTCGCCAGGTTTTTTATAAAGCAAATCAGGACCACCCGTTATTCCCAGAACTAAAATCCATGGTCAGTAAAGTGATGGGCATCGATCAGGTTATCGATGGCATCGTCACCAGACTCGGCGATCTCGACCGTGCCTTTCTGCTGGACGATTATGCAGAAGGTAAAGATTCAGGAATTATTGACCTTGTTCTTGTTGGAAATATTGATCAATATCACCTCAATGATTTGAGCAGAAAAACTGAACGATATATTAAACGCAAAATTCGCACCCTTGTCCTAAGCAGAGATGAATTTAAAGAATTTGAACCGAAGCTTAAAGCATGTCCACACATACTGATCTGGGAAGTGAAAAAAAAATAGAACCTTTTGCTCTTTTTTTGCTATGGTTATTAATTATATATTATATTAGTTAGTTATTCATGTTTTGACGCTTTATCTGAAGTGGCTGAACTTTAAATTTGTCTTTATCACGATACCGAGTATGGAAACGAATTCTTTAACAAATATTATAAAAAATCGGAGAATATGATTATGGTCGACATAAACACAAAAAAAGCGACATCCATTGCTGTTGTTGGATCCGGATATTGGGGTAAGAATCTCGTGCGTAATTTCCACCAGCTGGGTGTTTTAAAACTCATATGCGATAAGGACGAGAACATCCTTAATCAGTTCAAAAAACAATACCCTGATGTTGAAACCTGTTTAGACTTAGAAGATGTGCTCTGTCATAAAAATATCAAAGCTGTGGTCGTTGCCACACCGGCCGAATCCCACTTTGCCGTGGTGCATGAATCCCTTTCAGCAGGGAAACATGTCTTTGTGGAAAAACCGCTTGCATTGAACGAGAAAGAAGGTCAGCAGTTGGTAAATCTGGCCGAACAAAATGAATTAATTTTAATGGTGGGTCATATCCTTCATTACCATCCGGCTCTGATCAAATTAAAGGAGCTCATCAGTTCCGGCGAGTTGGGTAAAATTCAGTACCTTTATTCCAATCGGCTTAATATTGGGAAGATCCGGAATGAAGAAAATATCCTGTGGAGTTTTGCGCCTCACGACATTTCCGTGATCCTTATGTTGCTCGGCGAAATGCCTGAATCAGTCTACGCAACCGGCGGCAGCTACCTGCAACGAAAAATTCCAGATACGACACTGACCACAATGGATTTCCCAAGCGGCGTCAAGGCGCACATTTTTGTTTCCTGGTTGCACCCATACAAAGAACAGAAACTTGTTGTTGTGGGAGATAAAAAAATGGCGGTCTTCGATGATGTGAGTGAAGAAAAATTGCTGCTCTATCATCACAAAATCGATTGGCTCGATCGAATTCCTGTTGCATCTAAAGAAGAAGCGGAGGTTGTTCCTGTTCTTATGGATGAACCCCTTAAGGCGGAGTGCCGGCACTTTTTGGAGTGCATAGAAACCAAACAACAACCCAAAACTGACGGTCAAGAAGGCCTTCGGGTATTGAAGATTCTCCAGGCATCTCAGGCATCACTGGACGATAACGGACGTAATATTCATATCGGTTCACATTTAAAGGAAAAAATAAAAACCGCGCCATCTGCTATTTTTGATTCGGTTCCAAAAGACCGGTTTGTTCATGAATCTGCATACCTTGATACCGACGTGGAAATTGGCAAAAGCACGAAAATCTGGCATTTTTCCCACATACTTTCGGGTTCACGTATCGGCAAGAACTGCAATATTGGCCAAAATGTCGTTATCGGTCCTGACGTTATCATTGGAAATGGATGTAAAATCCAGAATAATGTTTCAGTATACAAAGGCGTAACCCTTGAAGATCACGTTTTTTGTGGACCATCTATGGTTTTTACCAATGTTTACAATCCTCGATCAGAAATATCCAAAATGGATGAAATGCGTAAAACTTTAGTCAAGCGCGGGGCTACCATAGGCGCCAACGCGACAATCATTTGCGGCATCACCATAGGCAATTATGCCTTTATCGGTGCAGGCGCCGTAATCATTACAGATGTTCCTGATTACGCCCTGATGGTCGGCAATCCGGCACGACAAATCGGATGGTCATGCAAGTGTGGAGAACGTCTTTCGGAACAGCTTGAATGCGTGACCTGCGGCAGAAAGTTTATGACGATAGGAAGACGTATCGAAGAAATGAGTTCGGTATCGTAAAATATACAGAGGGTATCCATGACAAATAAAAGCGAAAAAAACATCTTATCCGAGATAACACTTTCACCGAAATTCTCTTCAATTTTTCCAAAAGGTCTTCCTGAATCATTAAGAGCTGTTTCACATAACTTTGCGATTTCAGATGTTTCTAATTTGTCTGATACTCAATTACAAACCAAAGACGCATTTTCTAAGAAATGGTCATTAAGTGATTACGAAAGTTCTGATTTCACAAAAGCATTGGCTTTCCAAAAGAATTGGTACCTGAGCCTTTACGGTTTTGAATCCGAAAAACAATTGGCGCGCTATTTACGGCCATTCAGGTTCGTTTTAGATGCGGGCTCCGGACAGGGTGGAAAAGCTGCATGGTTTGCTCAACTCAGTCCTTCGACAACCATTGTTTCAGCAGACATATCTGATTCAATAATCGCCGCATCAGAATATTACCGGCATTTCGATAATATGGTATTCATTCAATGCGATATCGCCGACATGTCATTTTTCCCAGACAATTATTTCGACTATGTATCTTGCGACCAAGTCATTCATCATAAAAAAAATCCTCCTAAAACCTTTAAGGAGTTGGTTCGAGTAACCCGAATAAATCACGATATCTCCTGTTATGTGTATCGCAAAAAGGCTCTTCCCAGAGAACTTCTTGATGACTATTTTAGAGAATTCAGCAAACAACTTACGCATGATGACATTATGGAACTTTCAAAGGAGTTAACGGAGCTTGGCCGCATATTGAGTGAAATAAATAAGGTGATCGAATTTCCCTCGATTCCTCTTTTGGGGATCGAAGGCGGAAAAATGACGGTACAAAGATTTCTTTATTGGAATTTTATCAAATGTTATTGGAATAAAGAATTGGGTAAGGATACATCAATTCTTACGAATTATGACTGGTATTCGCCATCGCAAGCATTTCGTTATGCTGAACAAGAATTTCGGAGTTGGATTGAACAAGAAAACTTGGATGAGCTTCATTTTCATTCAGAGCAAGCCTGCTATAGTGGCCGATTCAAAAAACGAGAATAAGTTATGCAGGTAAAAATAAATCTTAAGAAATACATACAGAAATATTGGTTATTTTTGTTTTTTATCATTTTATTCGCTCTTATGGCTCTTTTCAAAATATCCTTGAAGGAAATTGTAGATACTGTATCTCGTTTAAAAGTCTGGCAGCTTCTGACCCTCCTGTTCCTCTATGGCTTAATTTCAACCTCCATAATTCTTTCCCGTAAATACCTTTTGTACGCTTTATCAACTACCGTAACGATCCGCAACCTGATTTATATTCATTTTTCCAGCATGGCTGCCCATTATTCAACACCTGCCAAGATTGGCTT
>JBFESJ010000118.1:0-11754 GCA_041548585.1 Desulfobacterales bacterium
ACGGTTATTTTATCTGAAAGTTAGATCTAAAAGGGAGGTAAAAGCTTGGGCCAGAAAGTAAATCCTATTGGTTTGAGATTGGGTATTGTTAAAACCTGGGAATCTCGGTGGTATGCTGGAAAGAAATATGCCGATTATATCTTGGAAGATTATAATATCAGGAAGTTTATAAAAAAGAGACTATACCATGCAGGTATTTCCAGGGTTGAGATTGAAAGATCGTCCAAGCGTGTCAGGCTCCGCATATTTACATCCAGGCCCGGAATTGTCATCGGTAAAAAAGGTTCTGAAATAGCATTGCTCAAAAAAGAGCTTGAAAAAATCGTTTCTCATGAAATCATTATCGATATTCAGGAGGTCAGAAAACCTGAGCTGGATGCCCAGCTTGTCGCCGAAAATATCGCACTTCAGATCGAACGAAGGGTTGCATTTCGGCGTGCAATGAAGCGCGGCATTTCATCTGCGATGCGATTTGGTGCCGAAGGTATAAAAATTATCTGTTCAGGCCGGCTTGGTGGGGCCGAGATGGCAAGGACCGAACAGTACAGAGAGGGCCGAATACCGTTACATACCTTAAGAGCGGACATTGATTATGGTTTTGTAGAAGCGCGCACAACATACGGCATTATCGGTATAAAGGTGTTTATATTTAAAGGTGAGATTTTAAAAAAGGATACAGTGGCGGTTGGTGTTTGAGTTTTGATCTGTTCGTAAAAAAGCTGATTTTTAATGAGTTTTAGAACCAACAATGCTGCGACGGAGATATAGGAGATGCTTAGTCCAAAGAAGGTAAAATTTCGAAAACAGCAAAAAGGCAGGATGAAGGGAATTTCATATCGGGGATGTAATCTCGATCACGGCGAATTTGGATTGCAGGCCATAGGATGCGGGACAATTAGTGCAAGGCAAATCGAGGCCGCCCGTATCGCAATGACGCGGCATGTTAAAAGGGGCGGAAAGATGTGGATAAAGATATTCCCTGATAAGCCGTTTACGAAAAAACCTGCTGAAGTCAGAATGGGAAAAGGAAAAGGATCTCCTGAAGGGTGGGTTGCGGTCGTTCGTCCCGGAAGAGTCCTTTATGAAATGGAGGGTGTTCCCAAAAACGTGGCTAAAGAAGCGCTTCGGCTTGCTTCACATAAACTTTCTGTAAAAACAAGATTTATAGAAAGGGGTGATTTTTAATGAAAGCTAGCGAGATTAAAGATCTGAGTATGGAAGAAATGCTGCGAAAAGTGGATGATCTAAAAGAGGAATTATTTAACCTGCGCTTTCAGCATGAAACCGGCCAGCTCGAAAACCCCCAAAAGATGAAACAGACCAAACGCAATATTGCCAGGGTGAAAACCATAATAAAACAATCTGAAGTTAATAGCGAGGCGGGGTAAGAATAATTATTGCAATGAAGAAACGATTACTGAAAAGACAAATGGTCGGGACTGTTGTGAGCAACAAGATGGACAAGACCGTAATTGTCCTTGTTGAGCGTCTTGTTAAGCACAAACTTTATAAGAAATATATCAGGAGACGCTCTAAATTTGCCGCCCATGATGAAAACAATGATTCTCGTGTTGGCGATAAAGTATTGATCACCCAGTCAAGACCGATGAGTAAAACCAAAAGATGGCGTGTTAGCGAAATCGTCGAAAAAGCGATTTGATTATCATATGACGGTTTCTTAACACATCAAAAATACGATTTTTTACGAACGTTTTAAGTTTTAGGTTTTACGGGCATAAAAAGCGTACAAGAAAAAACCTAAAGCATGATGAATTCGGTTTTTTTGCGGATTCATCGTTATACGAGGAAAGAGAAAAAGATGATTCAGGCGGAGACGAGATTGACCGTGGCAGATAACTCGGGAGCCAAGATATTATATTGCATAAAAGTTCTTGGGGGCTCACGTAGAAGGTATGCAAGTGTTGGTGACATCATTGTTGTATCTGTGAAAGAAGCTATACCGAATACCAAGGTCAAAAAAGGGGATGTCTTGAAGGCAGTTGTGGTTCGAACCAAAAAGGAGATCCGAAGACCGGATGGATCATACATAAGATTTGATGATAATTCGGCTGTTTTAATCACCCAAAACAGAGAACCCATTGGGACGCGTATATTTGGCCCGGTAGCAAGGGAACTCAGAGGCAAAAGATTTATGAAAATAATATCACTGGCGCCGGAGGTGTTATAGTTAATGGGCCATGTGTTGATCGTCAATTAGACAAACAACAACAATTAACCCAGATATTAGATCGAACATGCCGATTGAGAGGTTAATTTTAGATTTATAGCCATAGACAGATGGAGCTTCGTCGATCTTGCGGCCCTGTGGAGAGTTGATTCATGATAAAAGATAAATGTCACATAAAAAAAGACGATAAAGTAAAGGTTATCGCTGGCAAGGATAAGGGTAAAATCGGCAAAGTTCTTACTGTAAAAAGAAAGAGTGGCCGGATCATTATCGAAAATATCAATATGACAAAAAAACATGCTCGGCCCAGTGCAACGCACAGGCAGGGCGGAATAATTGAGAGCGAGGCGCCGATCCACTTGTCCAACGTCATGTTGATGTGCAGCAAATGTGTTACACCCGTACGTATTAAAATGAAGCGTCTTGAGGATGGTAAGAAAATACGTGTCTGCAGGAAGTGCGATGAAATCATTGATGCTTAGGATCGTGTGCCGGAGGGATTGAATGTCACAATTAAAACTGTATTATCATAAAGAAGTTGTTCCAAGGCTGTTCGAAACCTTTAAATACAGTAACATCATGCAGGTGCCGAAGCTTGAAAAGATCGTTTTGAATATGGGGCTTGGCGAAGCGATTCATAATATCAAACTTCTTGATTCGGCTTTGGAAGAACTTAAAATTATAGCAGGTCAGCAACCGGTTATCACCCGCGCCAAAAAGTCCATAGCGGCGTTCAAGTTGAGGGAGGGAATGCCCATTGGTTGTCGGGTTACACTTCGTCATAAACGCATGTATGATTTTTATTACAAACTGGTGAATATAGCGCTTCCGCGTGTTCGTGATTTTAGAGGTCTCTCGGGGAAAGCGCTTGATGGACACGGAAATTATACACTGGGGATTAAAGAGCACATTATTTTTCCTGAAATCGATTACGATAAAATTGATAAAATCAAAGGTCTTAACATTTCCATCGTTACAACTGCAAAGAATGATGAAGAGGGGAAAGCGCTTCTGAAGCTAATGGGTATGCCGTTCAGGAATTGAAGAATGAATATTGAAAATTGAAGAATAAGCGATAAGCATCGAAGGTTGAAGTATTAAAAAGTCTTCAATCTCCAATAGTCAATTAAAGAGGGAGGAAGATTTGGCAAAAAAATCTCTTAGAATCAAAGCAACTAAAAAACCCAAGTTCAAAGTGAGAAAATACAACCGTTGTCCCATTTGCGGCAGACCAAGGGGATTTTTAAGGAAATTCGGAATTTGTCGTATTTGTTTCCGGAATCTTGCTTCCCAAGGAAAGCTTCCTGGTGTAGTGAAATCAAGCTGGTAAAAGACTTTAAACCGATTTTAGGTATATTCAAAATTATTTTCATCGGTAGAACTTTAATTCAAGGCTTAAAACAATCAAATTATTAACGGAGAAATTTATGGCGATGAGCGATCCAATTGCGGACATGCTGACCAGAATAAGAAACGCCGGAAAGGCAAAATTCAATAGTGTCGACATCCCTGGGTCAAAGTTAAAAATGGAATTGGCCGGAGTATTAAAAGATGAAGGCTTTATAAGAAATTATAAATTCATTAAAGATAAGAAGCAAGGCATCTTACGTGTTTATCTTAAATATGATGAAAAAGAAACCCACGCAATTTATGGCCTTGAGCGTGTCAGCAAACCCAGTAGGCGCGTTTATGCCAAGAGCAAGGATATAAAGACGGTCTTAAACGGTATGGGCATTGCAATCTTATCTACATCAAAAGGGATAATGACGGATAAAAAGGCCCGGTCTGAAAACGTGGGAGGAGAGATTCTTTGCAATATTTGGTAAAATAGTTTGCTGGTCAAGTCGTTGAAGGGTTAAATGGTCAAGCGGTTAATCCTTATACAGAATTGAACCCCGATTTTATTGGACTTAAGTTTACATCAGGATTTAGATAATAACCAATTTAATAGATTAAACTATTTAACGAATCAACGAATTTGCAGTTTGACTTAAGCGTAGGAGTAATAAATGTCCAGAGTAGGCAAAACACCAATAACGATACCTGGTAAGACCAAGATAACATATAAAGACCGTATAATTACTGTGCAGGGCGAGAAAGGCACCCTTAAAAGATCCATCCATTCGGCAGTGGATTTAAAGGTAGAAGATGGAATAATAAATGTGAGTGTTGTTAAAGACGACAGAACCAGTCGGGCGTTGCAGGGGCTGACTCGCAGCCTTGTAAACAATATGGTTACAGGCGTGAGCAAAGGCTTTGAAAGGGTTCTTGAAATACATGGTATCGGCTATCGTGCAATACTCAGTGGTAACTCTATCGAATTTAATCTTGGATATTCACATCCTATTAAATTTGATCTTCCCGAAGGTGTCTCAGCATCTGTTGACAAAAAAAACGTTATAACATTGACCGGTATCGATAAAGAATTGTTGGGGCATACCGCTGCATCTATCCGAAGATTGAGGCCTCCCGAAAGCTATAAGGGTAAGGGAATAAAATATGCCGAGGAGCGTATTCAACGTAAGGCCGGGAAAGCTGGAACTAAAGCACTATAAGGTTATAGAATATGGGGTCATTGAATTTTAAAAAAAAGGCGCGTTTAAAGAGAAAAAAGAGGATCAGAAAAAATCTGGTCGGCACACAGGAACGGCCAAGGCTGAGTGTTTTTCGAAGCTCAAAACATATCTACGCCCAAGTCGTTGATGATACGCATGGCCATACTCTGGTGGCGGCATCAAGTATGGAAAAAGTTGTAAAAGAACAACCTAAATTTGAAAATAAGGTTGCTGTGGCAAGCTTTGTCGGGAAACTTTTAGGTGAGAGGGCCATTAAAAAGGGTATAAGTAAAGTTGTTTTTGACCGAAATGGTTTTTTGTACCACGGTCGAGTTAAAGCTGTTTCTGATGGCGCGCGTGAGACAGGACTCGATTTTTAGACATTTACAAGATTAACGTCTACAAGCCATCTCAAAAATACAGATCACGTTCAAGGACAAGCCCGCCCGAGGCGGATAAATCACGCCCGAGAGCGGGTAGCGGGATCTAATGGAAAAGCGCAGTCCCGCCCAGCGCGGGATGAGCAGTACATTTTGAAGGGGCTCTCAACACCGGTGTTGGGGGTTAGATGTATTTTTGAAAGGCTTGTAATGACAATTCACAGAACTTAGTAACGTTTAATGACTTTTAGTCTGAGTCGTTCATGGTGAAGGAGGCGGATTTTTGTTCAAACAGGATAAAGACGAAAATCAGTTAATTGATAAGGTTGTTTACATTAACCGGGTTGCAAAAGTTGTCAAGGGGGGCCGTAGATTCAGCTTTAGTGCTATTGTCGTGGTCGGTGATGGTGAAGGGAGCGTTGGTTATGGGCTTGGAAAGGCCGGTGAAGTACCCGAAGCGATTCGCAAAGGCATAGAAAAAGCAAAAAAGAACATGGTCAAAATACCCTTGATTAACGAGACGATACCTTATGTCGTTGTCGGAAAGTTCGGTGCCGGCCGTGTTCTGTTAAAACCCGCTTCCAAAGGCACCGGCCTTATCGCAGGCGGGGCTGTTCGAGCCGTACTGGAAGCCGCAGGTGTTCAGAATATTCTGACAAAGTGTATGGGTTCACATAATCCTCACAATGTCGTTAAGGCCACCATTGAAGGCCTTTCACAATTGCAGAGTCGCGAGCAGGTGGCTGCCAGACGTAATATTGAAGTAGAAGCCCTCTAAATTTAATATTGATGGGTTCCTAACATCAAAAATTGACTTTTTGCGGATGTTTTAAACTTTACGTTTTTGTTAAAACGACTAAATATAACGACCCAAAACTTAGGCTTTAAAACGTGATGAATTCTGGTTGTTATGAGTGCATCGGTTTTGACGATTGATGAAAAAATGCGGTAATGAATCGGCCGTCAGCAAGTCATAAGGAATGATAAATGAGTGAAATGTTGAAGATAACTCTTGTGAAAAGCATGATTGGAAGGCCCGAAAAACACCGGAAAGTATTGAGAGGCATGGGACTGACGAAGCTTAACAGAACGGTTGAACTTGAAGATACGCCTTCTATTCGAGGGATGGTCAACACGGTATCGCATCTGGTGAAAGTTGAGGAAAAAATAGATGAAGCTGAATGAATTGTTACCACCAGACGGATCACGCCGGCCCCCAAAACGTGTGGGACGTGGTGTCGGATCCGGTAAAGGTAAAACGGCCGGCAGGGGCACAAAGGGTCATAACAGCCGCAGTGGTGGCGGCGTAAGACCCGGTTTTGAAGGCGGTCAAATGCCGCTTCATCGCCGTCTGCCGAAACGCGGTTTTACCAATATTTTTAAAAAGAAAATAGCCGTGATTAATATTCGCGATCTGTATAGGTTTGAGAGCGGCAGCATTGTGGATGAGGCCGCACTTATTCGGACCGGTCTTGTTAAAGGCCGAAGAGACGGTATTAAACTTCTCGGACAAGGCGAGATCAAAATTCCGCTTACCATCAAGGTGAATGAAGTCAGTAAAAACGCCAGGGAAAAGATCATTGCTGCCGGCGGGAATGTAGAGGTTTATTAATATGCTTGGCGATGGGTTCGGAAATATATTCAAAATACCGGAGCTGAAAAAAAGGATTTTATATACTTTGGGACTCCTTATCGTCTATCGTGTTGGTGTCCATGTTCCGACTCCGGGCATAGATTCTGTGGCTTTGGCTTCATTTTTTGCCCAGGCAAAAGGGACGTTGCTCGGTCTTTTTGATATGTTTTCGGGCGGTGCTTTAGAGAGGCTTTCTGTTTTTGCTCTCGGGATAATGCCTTATATCAGTGCATCGATTATACTTCAACTTTTGACAGTGACAATACCGCATCTAGAACGCTTGTCCAAAGAAGGTGAGCAGGGGCGAAAAAAGATTACACAGTACACCCGTTACGGCACGATACTATTAAGTGTGATCCAGGGATTTGGGATTAGTATCGGTCTTGAAAAAATGACGTCTCCCGGCGGCGCTCCTGTCGTGATATTTCCCGGTTGGGGATTCAGACTCATGACAGTTATGACCCTGACGGCGGGGACGGCGTTTATTATGTGGCTGGGTGAACAGATTACCGAACGGGGAATCGGCAATGGCATTTCTCTCATCATATTCGCGGGTATTATTGCCCGAATGCCAAATGCAATCGGAAATACATTCCGCCTCCTTTCAACCGGTGAAATGGGGCTGTTCGTCATACTAATTTTAATTCTTCTGATGGTTGCAGTTGTCGCCGTCATTATCTATGTGGAGCAGGGCCAGCGGCGGATTACGGTTCAATATGCAAAAAGAGTCGTCGGCCGCAAAATGTATGGCGGTCAGAGCACCCATCTGCCGTTGAAGGTCAACACATCCGGTGTAATACCACCGATTTTCGCTTCATCAATCATAATGTTTCCGGCAACTTTAGCCAGTTTTATTGCCGTTCCCTGGATGCAGAGTGTGGCTTCGGCCATGAGACCAGGCAATATTGCATATGAAGCTTTATATGTTGGGTTTATATTCTTTTTCTGCTATTTTTATACCGCTGTTACCTTTAACCCTGCCGACGTTGCAGATAATATGAAAAAACAAGGCGGATACATTCCAGGTATCCGTCCGGGCAAACGCACAGCAGACTATATCGATAGGGTTTTGACCCGTATTACTTTAGGTGGGGCCATATATGTATCTGCAGTATGCGTACTACCATCTATTTTGATGACAAAGTTTAATGTTCCATTTTATTTTGGAGGTACTGCGCTTTTAATTGTTGTGGGGGTTGCTATCGATACTGTTCAACAAATAGAATCTCATATGCTGACGCGACATTACGAAGGATTTTTAAAAAAGGGCGGTGCTAGAATGAAAGGAAGATTCTAACACTTCTTGAAAAACGCTGAATGGGGGAAATATGGCGAAAGAAGAGGCAATTAAAGTTGAAGGTACAGTGCTCGAGACATTGCCCAATGCGATGTTCAAGGTAGAGCTGGAAAACAAGCACCAGGTACTTGCACATATTTCCGGGAAAATGCGCATGCATTTTATTAAGATTCTACCAGGAGATAAAGTTACGGTTGAACTTTCTCCATATGATCTGTCTCGTGGAAGAATAACATACAGGTCAAAATAAGAGGTGATCGGTTATGGGTAATAGGTTATAGGTAATGGATTAAGTACGTTGTACCTATTATTCATCACTTTGCTGAAGGAGTATTGTAAATGAAAGTAAGGGCATCGGTTAAAAAAATTTGCGCCAAATGTAAAATAGTTCGCAGAAAAGGCGTTGTCAGAGTAATCTGTGAGAATAAGCGACACAAACAGAGGCAAGGATAAAAGGGAAAAGGAGGATCAGCTTTGGCAAGAATTGCAGGAGTAGATTTGCCGAGACGTAAACGGATTGAGGTAGGACTGACATATATTTATGGTATAGGGCCAAGTATATCAAAGCGTATAATCCAAAAGCTTAATATTGATCCCGATACCAGGACCGATGACTTGTCAGAAGTTGAGATCAATAATATCCGAAAAGAAATCGACAACGAATATAAAGTTGAGGGAGAACTTCGTACTCAAGTTTCCATGAATATCAAAAGATTGATGGATCTTGGATCATATAGAGGACTTCGCCATCGAAAGTCGCTACCGGTGCGTGGGCAGCGGACAAGTACAAATGCACGAACGCGAAAAGGGCCCAGAAGATCTGCTATTAAGAAAAAAGGTGGCGTCAGAAAAAAATAAAAAGTTAATGGTTGTTTGCCATTTGAGTTGGCAATGATCAATAATGGATAACGAATCGGTAGTCAGGAGCATAATATATGGCAAAGAAAGTCCGCACCAAAAGAAAAGAAAAGAAAAATATACCCAGCGGCATCGTACATATTCAGTCGACGTTTAACAATACGATCGTAACAATTACAGATCCTGCGGGTAATGTTGTAGCCTGGTCAAGTTCAGGGGTTCAGGGTTTTAAGGGATCTCGAAAGAGCACCCCGTTTGCTGCTCAGATTGCAGCGGAGGATGCCGCCAAAAAGGCCATGGAACACGGGATGAAAAATGTGGAGGTATATGTCAAAGGCCCGGGCTCCGGGCGGGAATCTGCTCTTCGATCGTTACAGGCTGCAGGATTCAACGTTGTAATGATTAAAGATGTAACGCCCATACCGCATAATGGTTGTCGACCGCCCAAACGAAGAAGGGTATAACCAATTGGAAATTTAAGATCAAGGATTGAAATTCCTTGAAAACTTGATTTTACAGTTGGCGGATCAATTGAAAAAATATAATTTTTAATTTAAAGGGGGAATACTTGGCTCGATATACAGGCTCTGTATGCCGGTTATGCCGGCGGGAAAACTTAAAGTTGTTTCTTAAAGGAGACCGCTGTTATTCTGATAAATGCTCTTTCGATCGACGGGGTTATCCGCCGGGTCAGCACGGGCAGCGTCGCGGCAGAAAAATCTCTGATTACGGGATTCAGCTCCGAGAGAAACAGAAAGTAAAACGGATGTACGGTCTTTCAGAAAAACAGTTCCACCTGTTTTTTGAAAGAGCAGATAATCAGAAAGGCATTACCGGAACAAATCTTTTGATAATTCTGGAACGCAGGCTTGATAATGTTGTTTATCGAATGGGCTTCGTTAATTCTCGTGCTCAAGGCCGCCACTTTGTAAGGCACAATCACTTTCTTGTTAATGGCAATAAGGTTAATATTCCTTCATATCTTATCAAAATCGGGGATGTGGTTGAAGTCCGGGAAAAGAGCCGTAAGATGCAATCTTTGGAAGATGCACTTAATGCTGTGGTACGAAGGGGTGTTCCGCAGTGGATTGATTTAGAAAAAGAGAATATGAAAGGAATTGTGAAAGAATTTCCTTCTCGCGAAGATTTGACAACACCTATCCAGGAACAACTTATAGTAGAGCTTTATTCCAAGTAACTAAAGATAAGGGATGTTAGACATGGAATGTGGGACAAACGTAATTCCATATGTCATTCATATATCCTTCCGATAATCCTCTGAAAACAAAATTTGGAGAAATTATAATGGCATCAAATGAACTTATGTATATGAACTGGCGAGAGATGATAAAGCCAGAAAAGGTTCAGGTAACCAGTAAACTCAGCTATGGAAAGTTCGTTTGTGAACCTCTTGAAAGGGGATTTGGTATAACCATCGGGAATTC
This sequence comes from Desulfobacterales bacterium, assembly GCA_041548585.1. GTDB lineage: Bacteria > Desulfobacterota > Desulfobacteria > Desulfobacterales > UBA11574 > UBA11574. Next base: position 10,357 of record JBFESJ010000118.1, read on the forward strand.
ATTAAGAAGGATAATTCTTTCTTCTCTTTACGGAGCTGCCATAACATCCGTTAAGTTCGATGGAGTTATGCATGAATTCAGCGTTATTCCCGGTATATACGAAGATGTATCCGAAATAATCCTCAATTTGAAGGAGGTTCGCCTTAAACTTGCTGATCCTGAACCAAAAACGGTTCGTATTGATCTGGAGGAAAAGGGCGAAGTTACCGCAGGTGATATTGTCAGCGATGACGGAAAATGTGAGGTGTTGAATCCGGAACAACACATTGCAACACTTACAGATGATGCAAAATTTAGGATGACCATGACCGTAAAGATCGGTAAAGGGTATTCATTGTCTGAAGCGAACAAAGATGAAGACGCACCCCTGGGTACAATACCGGTTGATGCGGTTTTTTCACCGATTAAACGTGTAACATACGTAGTTGATAATGCACGTGTCGGCCAGAGAACAGATTATGATAAACTAACCCTGGAGGTCTGGACAGACGGAAGTATTTTGCCTGAGGATGCTGTGGCCTATGCTGCTAAAATATTGAAGGAACAGATGACGATATTTATCAATTTTGATGAACAGCTTTTGCCGGAACCCGTCAAAAAGACTGAGGAAAAGGAAAAACCTCAGTTTAATGAAAATCTATTGAGGAGCGTTGAAGAGCTTGAGCTTTCCGTTCGAAGTGCCAACTGCCTTAAGAATGCAAACATCGTCAAAATTTATCAACTGGTAAGTAAAACAGAGGCAGAGATGCTCAAAACCAAAAACTTTGGAAGAAAATCTTTAAATGAGATTAAAGAAGTGTTAGGCGAAATGGACCTTTCTCTTGGAATGAAGCTGGAAGGATTTGAGCCGCCCGAGGAAGATACAGAGGAAGGAGAGTAATTAGTTCAATGAGACATCGAAAAGCCGGTTTAAAACTAAACAGAACGAGCAGTCATCGGAACGCCATGTTCAGAAATATGGTAACTTCTCTTTTTAAGCATGAACGTATTCGTACTACAGACGTGAAAGCAAAAGAATTAAGGCGCTGGGCTGATAATTTGATTACGCTGGCAAAACGTGGTGATGTTCATGCCAGACGCCAGGCACTTTCAATTGTCAGGGAAAAGGATGTTGTACATAAACTTTTTGCTGAGGCTACAGAGCGTTATGGGGCCAGATCCGGAGGTTATACCCGTATCATTAAACTTGGGAGACGACCGGGTGATGCAGCGCCGATTTCCTTGATTGAGCTGGTCTTCTCAGAAGATGACAAAAAGAAGAAAAAAAAGAAAAAGAAGTCTAAGGCGCCAATAGAAAAAAAGAAGGCTGACAAGAAGGCAGATGTTAAAGAAGAGGCTGTAGAAAAAACGCCGACTTCAAAAAAAGATATTGAAAAGAAAAAAGCCGGTAAAGACGAA
>JBFESJ010000119.1:0-11747 GCA_041548585.1 Desulfobacterales bacterium
CCCCCGGCTCCCGTGTAATGACACAGTCATGGCCTTTTCCCTGAAGAAACCTGACCGTGCGCCGTGCATGTGTGGTTTTGCCTGAACCTTCTATACCTTCAAAAGAGATAAACATAATACTCCGAAATTCAAAAAGGAACTTAGGGACTTCCCCCCGATTGGAATAATTGAAAGATGGAATAATGGGTTTAGCGGATATTGATCAATATAAAATGTAGATTAACAAATAATTATAAATCAGCAATATTCCTCTTTTCATATCCCACTATTCCATTGTTACAGCATTCCAACATTCCATGTAATTTAATAAGTCGATAGCTTAACAAATTGTTTTCAATACGTCGCAGAATTGCGAAACGTTTAATTACGGGTTCTTTTTTCCTTTATAAAAATGACGTTCCAACAGTCGATGGTAAGATGTCCAGGCTTCATCGGGATCCTCTGAAGCCATGAAATCTCGGATGCTGTTGACCTTGGAATCGATTTCGTCAATATAATTCAGTAAAACAGCCTCAATGGTTTTGGGCGGCTCCGGTGAGCCGAACTCCCGAACGCCATGATGACTTACAATCAGGTGCTTGAGTAAAAGCATCTGCTCCTCGGGGAAATTTTCGATTTCTGAAAGTTTGTCATCAACCATTTTGATTCCGATGACAATATGGTTCAGCAAACGGCCTTTATCGGAATAGTCTATCTTGAATTGATATTCAAACTCATCTATTTTGCCGATATCATGAAGTATTGTGCCGGCCAGCAGAAGATCTCTGTCGATTCCACTGTAATGCCCTGCAACTTTATCCGCCAGACTCACCATTGAAAGGGTGTGTTCTAAAAGGCCGCCAATATAGGCGTGGTGCATTTTTTTGGCTGCAGGTGCTGTTTTGAATTTGCGCACAAACTCCGTGTCTTTCCAGAACGCGTCAAGAAGCTTTTTGAGAAAATCGGTTTTTATGGTCCCTGTAATTCTCAATAGCCGTTCGAACATGTCTTCGGTGTCACGGGTGGTTTGGGGCAAGAAATCCGATGGATTTACCGCGTCGGCGGGAAAGGGTTCCATTTTTTTTATAACAAGTTGTATGGTCCCTCTGTATTCACCCACATTTCCACTGACATGCACAAAATCCCCGGATGTTATGCCGGCGGCGATGTCATCGACATTATCCCATACCACACCCTTTATCATTCCGGTTTTATCAGAAAGTGTCACATTTAAAAAATTGTTCCCATCCCTTTTCTGGGACAGAATTTTTTCGGATAAAACAAAAATGTCATCAACAAACTCACCGGCCCTGATGTCTGTTATGAACCGTTTCTTCATTAAGTATTCCCCCGAGTCAAAAAGATACCCATTGAGATGCTCTATTTACAAAGAACTTTTATCGAAAAAAGATAATGCAGGTTTTAGGTAATGTTCCAATTTTTCAACTCCTCAAGCATCTTGTAATCGGTTGCATCGCATTTAATGGGGGTGATGGAAATAAAATTTTCGTCAAGTGCATCACAATCGAGCTCAGGATTATTGGAAAAAGCTTGAGAAACATGTCCGTGCCAGTAATATGGAAGATTTCGGGGATCGACCCTTTTTTCAATATACTCTTTATAAAGGGAGGTTCCCTGCCGGCTTATCCGAACGCCCTCGATCTTATTTTCGGGTATATCCGGTATGTTTACATTTAAAAATGTTCCAAAAGGGAGCCCTTTATCATAAACATTTTCCGCTAATTTGGCGGTGAAGATCGCGGCGTATTCATAGCTGGAGGCTTTACGTCCCTGAATGGAAACAGAAATTGCCGGTACTTTATATAAAGCCGCCTCTTTGGCGGCGGCAACGGTCCCGGAATAATTAATGTTAACACCGACGTTTGCACCTGGATTAATTCCGGATATCACCATGTCCGGTTTGATATCGAGGATCTCCATAAGGCCAATCTTGACACAGTCAACCGGTGTCCCGTCCACAGCATATCCCTGACAACCGTTATTGACCATAATCTGGTTGGTACGAAGCGGGTGATGAAGGGTGATACCGTGCCCCACGGCACTCCGTTCACGATCAGGCGCAACCACGGTGACCAAGTGGTGTGGCGCAAGCTTTTCATATAGCGCCCAGAGCCCTTCCGCGTAAATGCCGTCATCGTTGGTTAATAAAATATCCATTGTAAAAATGAGTCCGTCCGAAAAGCATCGGTGTTAATTTGGAACTTACATCTTGACTTTTTCCGTTAAAATGGCATTTATACTTGATAATTCATTCTTATTCAAGATGTTATTGATATGGATCATATACTGCCCTGAATTTTTTACCGCCAAGGTGGACTCAATGGATCGGAATCTTTTAATATGAGCCATTTGCAAAACTCTCGACGTTTGCGACAAGGGTGTATTAAACATTATATCAAGATTCCGGCCTGCTTTGGTTACACAATATTTTCCCCTTCTGCTTCATTTTGTACACTCACAAAATCTGGAATTTTGGTTTCAGCCCGGATCTGTAAAACCGCCGCTCGACTGACCTTGGTCCTGTTTATCCTGATGATGGTCTCTGACTATGCTTTGGCTAAGGATCAATTCAATCCATTTGAGGATGATACAAGCGTGCCATGGCACATTGTTGCCGATGAAATCAGTTACGATGACAAGGCCAATGTCTATGTCGGCAAAGGGAACGTAAGCATCACCAAAAAAGATAAAAACCTCAGTGCCGATCATGTCCGTTTTGATCAGAAAACAATGAATGTTTTTGCACAAGGCCATGTTATCATGACGGTGGGAGAAAACATTCTCACCGGCACCAGCATGGAAATGAACCTGAATTCTGAAACGGGAACGGTTTATAATGGAACCATATTGCTTCAGGAAAACCACTACATTATTAAAGGAGATAAAATTCAGAAAGTTGGTAAAGATTCCTACACTGCTGAAAAAGCCAGTGTCACGACATGTGACGGTGATCGGCCTGCATGGAAGATTACCGGCAGAAATCTAAAAATTACGGTGGAAGGATACGGTACCGTGAAACATGCGGCACTTTGGGCAAAGAAGGTCCCCGTGCTCTATACCCCGTTTCTTGTATTTCCCGTAAAGCTGGAACGTCAGACGGGGCTTTTGGTGCCTCAGTTCGGTTATTCTGATCGTAAAGGCGCAGAATATCTCCAGCCGTTTTACTGGGCCATCAATGAGCGTTCGGATGCAACGTTCTACGCGCATTATATGAGCAGCCGGGGGGAAAAGCTGGGCATTGAATACCGTTATGTTTTGGATGAACAATCCAAAGGGACCTTGATGTACGATTTTTTGGATGACCGGCAGGTGGATGACGGCTCACCGGGTTCAGAGAAATGGGGATATGAAGATGACGGTGTATTGCGTCCCAATTCCGACCGTTACTGGTTGAGGATGAAGCAGGATCAGGCCTTGCCTCATGGGTTCTTTGCAAGGCTTGACATAGACGTTATGAGCGACCAGGATTACCTTCATGAATTCAAGGAGGGATATACGGGCTTTGATGAAGCCGAAACGTATTATATCGAAGAATTTGGAAGAGGCTTTGATGCATATGATGACCCCGTGAGGCTCAACAGATTCAATGTAAGCAGAAACTGGCCCCTTTACAGTCTAAACGCCGAATTGAGATGGTACGATGACGTCATAGCGCGTCGCCAGAAAGAGACGGATATGACCTTGCAGAGGCTGCCGGTGATTACATTTACCGGATCAAAACAAACCTTCTTAAACTCGCCGTTTTATTTTAATCTGGCTTCTCAATACACGTATTTTTATAGCGAAGACGGCCCCAGACATCATCGGGCGGATATTTATCCCAGATTCTATCTGCCGTACAGTTACAAACACTATTTTACCATTGAACCCTCTGTGGGCGTTCGTGAGACGGTCTGGCATTTTGACAAAGAGGAGTACCGGTCTTCGGATAAAAAAACACTCTCCAGGGAAATGTATGATCTAAAAGTCGATCTTGTTTCTGAAATCTATCATGTTTTTAATTTGCAAGGAAAACGTGTTGAGCGGATCAAACATACCATAAGGCCGAATATCGTCTACGACTACATACCCGAAAAGGATCAATCTGATTTACCTGCTTTAGATGATATCGATCGGATTGAGAAAAAAAATCTGATTACCTATTCGCTCACAAACACCTTAACATCAAAGTCGAAAATACATACAGGAGAAAATAAGGGACACGCCGCGGATAAACCGGCCGGCCAAAGAACTTATAAACCGCCGGTTTATGATTACAATGAGTTCTTCCGGTTCAAGCTGGAACAAAGTTTCGACATTAACAAGGAAAATGAGGACGATCCCGAGCCGTTTTCCCCCATTCACGGTGAGCTTGAACTGTATCCCAAAAGATATCTTTCGTTGAGAGCGGATGCAGACTGGTCACATTATGACAGCAATTTTCGGTCACGAAATATTGCGGCAACACTATGGGACATGCGTGGGGACAGGTTGTTTGTTGAGTATCGGTACCAGAGAGATACAAGTGAGACCGTCTACACCGATGCACGCGTTAACATATCAGACAGGCTTGAGGCGTATGCGGAATATGAACGAAATATATTTGACGGCAGAGACTTAAAATACGGCCTTGGGGTTTTGTACGAAGCCCAGTGCTGGTCATTTGATTCCTCTCTTTTAAAAGAAGGGGATGATCTCAGGGTTTTATTTATGATCCGACTTCATGGTATTGGAGAGATTGGATAAAATAAAATCCAACTGGACTTATTGATATAAAAAGCATATATTGGCACCCTGATTGATCGTTTAATACGATGTCAGAACTTGAAACGGTCAATTCGGGTTGTTAAAAATGACAATATCGGAACTGACATATTCATGGTATGTCCTGCATACAAAAAGCAGGTTCGAAAATGTGGTCAACGAAAATCTGATCAAAAAATCCATGGAGGTTTTTCTGCCAAAAGTTCAGGTCAGAAGCAAACGCCGTGACCGGAAAGTTATGATCAGAGTTCCACTTTTCCCTGGATACCTGTTTGTAAAAACCGATCTGAAGCCCCACGAACACATTGAAATTGTAAAAACAGTGGGAGTTGTTCGTATGATCGGCAATAAAGACGGCCCGATTTCGGTCCCTTCAGATACCATAGATTCTTTAAGGATTATGGTCCAAGGGGACAATGCCGTTACAACAGGCACCCGCTTTAGAAGAGGGGACAGGGTTATTGTCGTCTATGGCCCATTTGCCGGTGTCGTCGGAACGTTTGCCCGATACGGGGGAAAAGGACGTGTGGTGGTTAACATTGAAGCCCTGGGACAGTATGCCGGGGTGGATGTGAGTGAAGAGGATATTGAGATACTGCCGAAAATATTATCATAACGACTTGACTTACTAGGGGTCGGCATTTTATAAAATGTAATTAATAGTTTCTAACCGTTTCATTTTTTTGGTATGGGGATTTTTTTATTGAATCGGCATTTGGGTTTTGACATTTGAAATTTTTGTTATTAAAAGCACGAATCTAATGGATTAGGGATCCATCTATTTTTAACGCGATTGGGGCATAAAATTTGAGTGAATCGAATTATCGCCAGACATACTAAGAAGGAGGATATATGAACAAGTTGGAGCTTATTTCCGCTTTAAAAACCGAAGCAAACATCTCTAAAGCAGAAGCGGCAAAAGTGGTCCAAATATTTTTCGATAACATGGCAGACGCCTTGGAAAAAGGTGATCGTGTGGAAATTCGAGGCCTGTGCAGTTTTTTTGTTAAAAATTACAAAAGCTATACCGGGAGAAATCCTAAAACCGGAGGAAAGGTTCTGATCAAACCGAAAAAACTCCCATTTTTTAAATCAGGAAAAGAATTAAAAGAACGTGTAGACAGTTAAATTTGTGTCTGGTTTTCAATCGATGATAGGATTTGAGTCGATATTGGGTCAAGAAAAGCCGATACGACTTTTGAAGACGCTTCTTCGAAATGAGACCATACCCCATGCCCTTCTTTTTCTCGGAATTGAGGGTGTGGGCAAAAAGACGACAGCCATGTCATTTGCCATGGCCTGTAACTGTATGGCCAAAGGGAAGGAGACTCTTTCTAAAGAGAAAGAAATTCGGCATAGTCCTTTTACGGCACCGAATATCATAACAAAACGCGAAATTAGCCGCTGTTGCAAATCATGCAGTAAAATCAAATCTGGTAACCACCCGGATATCATTCTGGTTGAACCGACGGGTTCCTTTATCAGGATTAATCAAATACGTAATCTTTGTAACACCCTCGCCATGAAACCTTACGAGGCAAGATTACGCATGGTCATCATCAGCGATGCTCAGGCTATGAATCCTGCAGCAGGCAATGCCCTCCTAAAGGTGCTGGAGGAACCTCCAGATCGGACTGTTCTGATACTTACTGCCATGCAGACATCTGATCTTCTTCCCACGATCGTATCACGCTGCCAGCATATTCGATTTAATCCGATTCCCCGCAATCACCTTAAGGCGTTGCTGATGGAAAAACAAGGAGCTGATCACGACGATGCAAAGATAATAGCGACCATGGCAAACGGCAGTGTTTCCAGGGCCCTTTCCATGATGCGCCATATGAATAAAATAAACTGGATGAAGCGGAGGGCCTGGCTGTTAAATGAAGTTGAATCATTGTCTTTAAGGCCTATCCCTTCGCGCTTGGCATTTGCAGAAACCCTGTCAAAAAATAAAGAAGCTCTTGGTGACTCACTGGAGGTGATGAAATCCTGGTTTAGAGACCTTGTCATCTGCAAATTTCATCCCTCAAAAATTATAAACAAAGACGTAAGCGAAAAGATTCAACGAAATTCCAAAAAGATGAACGTTGACTCACTTCTTTCAAAGATTGACGATATTCATTTGGCACAGAAAAATATTCAGGCCAACATGAATTTGAGACTGACGTTAGAAGTATTAATCCTGCGGCTTGCAAAAGTTTAAGTCATAAAATAGAGTGTACCTCAGAAATTAAATATATGAAAAAAGTCGTTGGAATAAGATTTAAACCTGCCGGAAAGGTGTATGATTTTGACAGTGGTGCATTTGTTCTTAATCGCGGGGACCATGTAATTGTTGAAACCGAACAGGGGCTCGGTTTGGGGATGGTGGCCATCCCACCGTTACTATACGACGAATCTGCCGCAGCTCGATCGGGTAAGCCCTTGAAGAAGGTGTTTCGTCTGGCAAGTCAAGAAGATTTTAATCAAAGAGAGAAAAATTTTGAGACTGAAAAACAAGCCCATGCCTACTGTCTGAGTTGCATTCGAAAACTGGAGCTTAAAATGAATCTTTTTTCCGTTGAAAGCTCCTTTGATGCAAGTAAATTGACATTTTTTTTCACATCTGAAGGTCGTGTTGATTTCAGGCAGCTTGTAAAAATGCTGGTTAAAAAATTCGCTGTCAGAGTTGAGATGCGACAGGTTGGAATACGCAATCAGGCAAAAATGTGTGGGGGTATCGGAAGATGTGGGCGTGAAATATGCTGTTCGGCGTTTATCGAGAAATTCGGGCCTGTCTCGATACGAATGGCCAAAGAACAAGGGCTGTCGTTAAATCCAACCAAAATTTCCGGACAGTGCGGCAGACTCATGTGTTGCCTGACCTTTGAACATGAAATGTACCAGAAAATGAAGGAGAATTTTCCAAAAATCGGCGCAATGATAAAAACGAAGAGCGGGAAAGGCAAAGTGATACGCCATAATGCCATATTTAATCGAATTGCTGTTCGTTTAGAAGGCGGGCAGGAGATAGAGGCAAAGATAGATGAGATTATTACCTAAGTTGAGCGTTTCAAATGTTGTCTGAAAGAAATATGATAATAACCCAAATCGCTTAATTTAGATGGTATTGAATAAAACGGAATCATCCAATTTGGGAGAAAAAATGAATACCCCTTTTTATATAACCACGCCCATATATTATGTGAACGCCAGACCCCATCTTGGGCACGCCTATACCACGATTGTGGCCGATGTTGCCTGCCGATTTCATTCCATGCGCCAAGAAAAAACGTTTTTTCTGACCGGTACAGACGAGCATGGCGACAAGGTTGTGCGTGCTGCTAAAAAGGAGAATCTAAGTCCCCGGACCTACGTTGATAAAATAAGCGGACTTTTTAAGGCCCTTTGGCCCGAACTTAATATCGAATACAGTTATTTCATCCGCACGACGGATGCTTCCCATGTGTCGCTGGTGAAACAGATTATGCAGAACATCTATGATTCCGGTGATATCTATTTCAGTGAATACGAAGGGCTTTATTGCTTTGGGTGTGAGCGCTTTTATACAGACCGGGAGCTGGTTGACGGGAAATGCCCTGACCATGAAACAGCGCCTGAACCCATAAAAGAATCCAACTACTTTTTCAAGATGAGTCGCTATCAAGACTGGCTGATCGATCATATTGAAAGCAATCCTGATTTTATAAGCCCGGAACGGTATAGAAATGAAGTTCTGTCGTTTCTTAAAGAGCCCCTTGAGGATCTGTGCATTTCCAGGCCCAAAACCCGCCTTAAATGGGGAATCACACTTCCCTTTGACAAAGAATATGTTACTTATGTCTGGTTCGACGCGCTTTTAAACTACGTCTCGGCCCTTGGGTATCCTGACGGGGATCAATTTAAAACATTCTGGCCGTATGTTCAACACATTGTCGGCAAAGATATCTTAAAGCCCCATGGGATCTACTGGCCGATCATGCTCAAGGCGGCTGGAATTCAGGTATACAGGCAGCTTCATGTTCATGGATATTGGAATGTTCATCAAAGCAAAATGTCCAAAAGTATCGGGAATGTTGTAGAACCGCTTCAACTTAAAAATGTTTACGGTCTTGATGCGTTTCGATTTTTTCTAATGCGCGATATGACGTTCGGGCTCGATTCCAATTTCAGTGAAGATGCGCTGATACAACGTATTAATTCTGATCTGGCCAATGATCTTGGGAATCTATTTAGTAGGGTTCTTGCAATGGTCCACAAATATTTTTCCGGGATCGTTCCGGGAATTGATGACCAAGTGGAACGTGAATTTGGACTCGGTCTGAAATCGGAAGCATTGGAAGCCATTGCCAAGTTCGAAGCGCACATGGAAGGATTTTTCTTTAACAAGGCGATCATGGCGATCTGGGAATTTATTGGCCATATGAACAAATATGTCGACCTTACGACTCCTTGGGTGCTTGCAAAGAAAAAGTCCAGCCGTAAACAGCTTGAAGTGGTCATTTATAACCTCCTTGAAGCCTTAAGGATTATATCCGGTTTAATCTATCCCGTCATGCCGCATACGGCAAAAACCATGCAGAAACATCTCGGTATTGGCCCGAAGGCGCAAGTTTTCAATATCGACATCCTTAAAACATGGAAAACCCTGACGCCCGGGACGAAGATTCCCAAATCAATTACACTTTTCCCAAGGATCGATCTTGAAAAAGAAAAAAATACAATGCCCGGAAAAAAAAATTCAAGCCCTGATGTACTTGCCCTTAAACCCGAAATAACCCTTGATACATTAAATAAAGTAGATCTCAGGGTGGCCACGGTAATTCATGCCGAGGCGGTCCCCCGTGCAAAAAAATTGTTGAAGCTCGAAGTTGACATGGGGGAAAAAAGAATCATCGTGGCCGGTATATCGGAGACCTATTCTCCGGAAGATCTGGAGGGCAAACAGGTTATTATCGTTGCGAACCTAAAACCGGCCAAGTTGATGGGGATACTCTCTAATGGTATGGTGTTGGCTGCCATAGAAAAAGATGGTTACGCAATAGCAACTCTGGACAGAAAAGTGACACCAGGAACTTCTCTAAGCTAAAGCCCAAACTGAGCGTTTCAAATAATGACAGGGTTATAAAACCGTTCAAGTTGGGGGCTTTGCCCCAATTGGAATGCTGCAATAATGGGTTTTGGGATAATGCAATGTCGGGTTAATGGTAAAATTTGTGTTGATGATAAAATTAAAATGGATAATATCCTTTTAAAAACCAACTTTCCAGTATTCCATCATTCCAGTATTCCATATTCTGGCAAGCGATCAAACCTCATAAAATTCCTTATTTTTTCATTAAGTTGTAGAAATTCCGAGACGGATAATTATGCGTAAATATGATGCCCCAAAGACTTAAAACTACTGATACAGCGATTTGTGAGAGACCGAGCTGGCGGGAATATCAGGCCGGTCTTAAATGGTCTGCAGCAAAAAAAAGGCTTTTTAAAGGTATTCTTAAATGTTCTGCTTTGGCGTTCCTTTTATTTGTTGTGGCCTACGGGATAACCAGCGGTCTTGGCGAAAAATCATTTCCTAAGTTGCCAACAGATTATTTTTCACCGTTCAATTATGGTGGTTCAATCGACAAAAAGAACGTTCAGACCCTGCTGAATCATGCATCCTTTGTCAATTTAAAGAAAAAAAGTATCGATTTCGTTTCAGACGATCATAAATTCAAGGTGGATACCAGCCTTGACATTCGACTACAGAATTATCTTCTCTCAAAGCTTAACACCTCTACAGCCCGATATATTGCCATTGTGGCCATGGACCCGGCTACCGGCAAAATTCTATCCATGGTGAGTTTTGATAAGACCGATCCGTCCAACAATCTGTGTATAGAAAACAAATTCCCTGCGGCGAGTATCTTTAAAATCGTTACAGCATCTGCGGCGATTGAGAAATATGGTTTTAGTTCAAGCCATGTATTTACTTACAATGGCATGAAACACACTTTGTACAAGTCTCAACTCAAAGAACGAAAAAACAGGTACACCAATCGGGTCAAATTTAAAGACGCGTTTGCCCAGTCGGTGAATCCGGTGTTTGGGAAAATCGGAACCCATTATTTGGGAAGAGACACACTCGAAAAATATGCGAAAGCCTTCGGATTCAACAGAGACATCGATTTTGAAATTTACATGGACCCCAGTTGTATCTCTGTGTCTGATGAACCCTACCATTGGGCCGAGATTGCCTGTGGATTCAACCAGCAAACAAAAATATCTCCCATTCACGGGGCGATGATGGCTTCGGCAATCATCAACAAAGGCAGGCTCTTGGAACCCACAATCGTTGATCAAATTATGAACGAAAAGGGACGCATCATCTACCAAAATAAATTGATTTTAATGAGCCAGGCGATTGACCCAAATGCATCCAAGACACTGAATCGTCTGATGCAGACCACGATAAGCAATGGTACTGCCAGAAAGGCTTTCCGGCGATACCGGAAAGATAAAGTCCTTTCAAGGCTCAATATCGGCGGTAAAACCGGCTCAATGGATAATAAGTCTCACGATGCTCGATATGACTGGTTTGTGGGATATGCCGAAGAAAAGGGGGGACAGGGGAAAATCGCCCTGTCCATTATTGTTGCCCATGAAAAATATATCGGTCTTCGCGCGAGTTACTACGCGCGTATTGCCATGAAAGCCTATTTTAAAAATTATTTCGCAAAAAACCAAGAACGGACTGCTGAAAGCTAATTTGAATAAATTGGGGAATTACCAAATTTTCAATTTTCAATCGACAATTTAACTGAGGGGTCGGGGAGTTTTTCTAAATAGTCGCTCCATGGATGATCTTTTTTTAAAACGCGTGAACTCGTGGCAACGGCTCGTAAAGAAAGAACAGAAATCAATCTTTGAAAAATCAATAGGTTCACTGTGCAATCTGCAATTTCTTTTAAAGATGTGATTTCGGCATGCGTCTGTTCTTTCTAACGATCCCTAAGCCACTCAAACAGCACCCGATTTAA
>JBFESJ010000120.1:0-11532 GCA_041548585.1 Desulfobacterales bacterium
GGGTTTGATCCTTGATCTCAGCCCGTCGTGCAGCCTGTTCAGCATCTTCCGCTTCCATGGCGTCGTCTGTAAGTACGGCCCCGTAACCGGCCTTTTCAATGGCCGATACGATATCGTCGATGCTGGAAACATCAGGGATATATTCCACCGACACCCGTTCCGTAGCAAAATTCACAGCAGCCTGAATAACACCGGGAACTTTTTTGTTTAAAGTCCTTTCGATGTTTGCCGCGCAGTTGGCACAGGTCATCCCGGTCACCGGAAGTTCTGTTTTTGCGAAAGCCACTGTATAGCCCGATCCCTCAATGTTTTTGACAACATCTTTTATGTGGAGCTTTTTGGGATCAAAAGCAATGCTCGCTTGTTCCGCTGCAAAATTGACATTGGTGCTTTGAACACCTTTTAGTTTCTTTAACCCTCTTTCAATGTTCAATGCACAGTTTGCACAGGTCATCCCGGTTACCGGCAATGTGATGGTTTTTTCCGTCACGAAGTCTCTTTGTCCTCACTTAATTGGTTTTTATCCATAAATGGCTCTTTGTCACAATATCTGCGTCAATCTTCGAAATTATTTGTGCGGCGTACTCTTGAGTAAGCCTTCGCGTAATTTCTTGATTTCCTTTATCTTGTAAAAAACGCCTCATTTCTGAATTGAAAACTTAATGGCACCCACAAAAACCTTTGTGGATCGGCACCTATTAAAACCCAGCGGATTAAAATTTGATTTGCCTAAACGGGAAATCCTATTAAAAAAATGATGTTATGGCATTTTTTTCATTTTTTACACTGGAAAAGAAATATTCACGAATCTTTATCATCATCACCCTTTCTGGGTGGCGGCAACGTCAGTTTGAAGATCAACACGAAAAAAATGGCAACCATCACAGCGGCTCCCATCCTGCCGACGCCTTTTATACTCCCGGACCGGCCTGCAGAATCGGCAAGATACTCGGTGATGGTAAAGTACTTATAGATATCATATGCAGGATCCAAATTCACCGCCTTTTTGAAATCCTCATCGGCCCGTTCAATCTCCCCTAAGTCTCTGAAAGCCTTTGCTCGAGTTGAATAAGCCATGCCGATGGTCGGCTTTCTCCCGCCAATGTCAATTACCCGATCGGCGTTCTGAACCGCAAGGTCCAACATCCCATTCAGACGGTACGCTTCAGCCCGATAGCCATAAGCCATCGCAAGTTCAGGCGCCAACTCGATTGCACGGCTCAAACTGGAAATCGCCGAATCATAGTCTTCCATTTTTAAGTAGGCAACGCCGAGCATGGTGTATCCTTTTGCATCATCAGGATTCAGCGCGGTAAGCTTCAGAAAATCATCACCCATTTCAGAGTAATGTTCCTGAAAGTAATACAGCATTCCCCGCTTTTCATACGCGTCGGACAGCGCTGGATTCAATTCAATGGCCCTGGTGAAATAATTGATCTTGATGTTCGCCTGGGAGCTGTCCAGACCGAGATTATAAAAATATGCGGCATCATATCCCCAGGCCGGAACGCTAAGCAGTAAAATTAAACTTGTTCCCAATAATATTTTTTTCATTGCTGGGTCTTCTCTTTAAAAAGATCAAAGGGTTGCATAGTAAAATTATGTATTTTAAGCATTTAGTACTTGTAATCTTATATATGACATAGTGGTATCTTTTGAGAGATTGTCAAGTTTGAAACCAAAAAAATGTAAACCTAACTTACTGAAACAGCGCTGGATGCACAGGCTTGTTATGATCCAAATTGAAATAATGATCTTTGTACTAATTGAGATTTTTTCTCTTCAGTTAAGGCCGATTTCTTTGCGCATTTTTTCTAGATCTTTCAACATGCCTTGCATTAGATTCATCATATTCGAATCTACATCCTTGACGCCCATCATATAAGAAGGTGCATAGTTCAGCATTTCTGCCACGTGATCCAATATTTCTGCTAATCTCTTATTCATCTCCTTGGAAGCCTTTCCTGAACGTATAATTTCAGCTGCCTGGGTCGTCATCCCTGACATGAGATTCATCATCCCATATGTCATGGACTTATGTCCCCACCCGGCGCCAATTTGATTTTTGGTTACCTGGTTAGGGTGAAATTGTTCGTAGCCTCCTACATTCAAGTTTCCGGCAAACGAAGAAGATCCAGCACATAATCCAATTAAAATAATCGCTGAGATAATTAATACTCTTTTCATATAAACCTTCCTTTCAGGGATACTGAACCAACCGATCAAAAGGATGGTCTTTAAGAACCTTTTTATTCGAATTTGTTTTGTACACTTTCGACGATATGTAAATTCATCTTTCCATTGACGCCTTTTAATTGGGATGAAAAAGTTTGTTTTATTCTCAAATCTTTTTTTAAAAAGCCATAAGCAGAGTCTGATAGGATGACTTCGCCGCCTTTGGCTTCAGCCTGGATTCTGTGGGTAATATTTACTGCCGAACCAACAATGCCATACTTGGCTCTGGTTATGGAGCCGATATTTCCCACTACAACTTCACCCACGTTGACACCGATACCTGTTTGAAGCTCGGGTAGATGCTTTGATCTCATTTCTTTATTGAAAAGCGTCATACTTTGTTGCATCTCAAGGCCACAGAGAATGGCACGCTGGATCTCTTTTTCAGTAGGGCCTTCAAGCGGGTCAAAAAAGACAAGGATTCCGTCACCGTAGAAATCCACAATAACCCCTTTATGACGTTGGATCACCCCAATCATGTGAGAAAAATAATGATTCAAAATACGAATGGTCCTCTCAGGGCTCAAGGACTCAGAAATAGGTGTAAAACCCCGGATGTCGGACATTAAGACCGCCACTTCTCGTTTTTCGCCTCCCAATCTGCTGGCCTCAGGGCGTTTCATGAGTTCTCTGGCGACTTCCGGATCCATGTATCGTCCAAACGTGTCACGAATGAAATCTCTTTCTTTTAAACCTTCGACCATGGTGTTAAAACTGGTTTTCAATTGTCCGATTTCATCTGAAGACGTTATAGTTAGTGGCCGCATGTATTCTCCCTTGGCAACCTGTTTCGCAGCATCTGAAATTTTTCTGATTTGTTGAACCATCCTACCGCCAACAAATTGAATAAGAACCAAGATCAAGATAATACAAAGACCGCCGGCAATGGCATAAAAGAAGCGAAATTCGACGATGGGCGCCAAAATATCTTTTCCGGGTGCAAACATTACAATGACCCATGGGGCTTGCTGGATTCTGTAATAACCGCTCACCATTTTGGGAGGATGTCCGGGGCTCAGGTAAGTTCCGTATGGCTTGTCGCGGATGTTCTTCATTACAGCCAGTTCCACAGGATCATTGGTCTCTCCCAGCCGGGTTCTGCCCTGCATAGCGGTGCTGTGGGCAAGATATCGGCCGGATGCATCGATCAGGCAGGCCATGCTACTTTCCCACCAGCCATATTTTTTGATATCCTGCATGAGAAAGTCAAAACCCAAGGATACCTCCAGCCGTCCCACCAGCCGGCCGGATTCATCCTTTAAATCTGAAATCAAGGTTACCGTTTGTTGCTTGGTCTGTGCATCGTAACGTGGGGGTGTCACCTCGGAAATTCTCGCCCGGTGAAACTGCATCATGCCTCTACCTGCCATATGATGCATGCCCGTGCCACTATGGGCTGTCTCTGGGTGATTGTCCATCCATTTCAGATTGACGGCTGTGACACCCTCCAGATTCTTTAACCGAGTGAGTATCAATTCCTGGGTTGCCGGTCCACCCCGGCTTTCGGCCGTTTCATGGAACATTTTAATCCAATCTATGGAACGGCTTAGCCGCATATCCAGATAATGGGCAGCGCGCTCCAGTTTGAGTATCGCCGCCTCTTGCCATTCATCGAGTAGGAGGTTTCTTGCATATATAAATCCTGAAAGACCAGCGAGAAAAAGAAGTATCGCCACTGGAAGTATTAACAAAAGCGACAACTTTTGTTTTAAGCTTTTGATCATCGAACCTTCCTTAATCTTTAAGCGTTCGGATCTATTTTTATTAACCGGGCTGCGATGAGCCATATGACGTATTTATCAAAGGTAAAATTTTAGCCATGTTGGTACCAGAACTTATAAAGGTGCTTCTTTCCATCCACTTTCACCAAACAAATCACACCGTATTTACCGCTTTTGCCAAATGTGAAGTTGACTGCAAAAATTCCATTGTAGTTTTTTAGGTTATGGGTCTGTTCTTTATCGTCCGGACCGATCAGTTTAACCTTTCCCACCGCGTTTTTAATCGCTTGATTCGTTGAATCATGAAACAGGTTTATCATAACATGATGGGTGGCACCGTTTGGATCTTTCATGTTCATACTTGACAGGCTCATTATTTGAAATTTTGCTCGAACATGATTGTCTACCGCTTCATGGGTAAATGTATCTGTCGAGCCCGTGTGTTCCATTGCAGTTGAAGTAGACATGTGTGTTTGTCCATGCCCTTCATGGGCTGTCCCTGCGAATCCGATATTTAGCGAAACCAGTCCGAAAGCGATACACATTATAAAAATTGCGATGATGTTTTTCATGATAACTTCTCCTTTTTATTTTTATTCTTCTGTTTTTTGATTAGATGTATTTTTTGGTAAATTCCACTCTTTCCACATTCCGTAGATGGCCGGTATTACGAGAAGGGTCAAAAGTGTAGCACTCACCATACCGCCCACCATAGGCGTTGCGATGCGCTTCATTACCTCGGATCCCGTACCGTGACCCCACATAATCGGCAGAAGCCCCGCCATGATGGCCACGGCCGTCATCATAATCGGACGAACCCGCAACGCAGCACCCTCTTCAATGGCCTTGTAAAGGATCTCACGGTTGAAATTTTCCTTATACTGGGATTTCAATTTTTTGAAGGACAGATTCAGATAGATCAGCAACACCACGCCGATTTCGGTGGCGACGCCGGCAAGAGCGATGAATCCCACCCCAACCGCAACACTCATATTGTAGCCCAGAAGATACATGAGCCACAAACCTCCGGTAAGAGAGAAAGGCACACTGAGCATTACGATGAGACTTTCAGCGACACTTTTAAAATTGAAATACAGCAACAAGAAGATGATGACCAAGGTCATGGGCACTACAATCATCAGCCGTTTTTGTGCCCGAATCATGTATTCGTACTGACCGCTCCAAACCAAACTGTAGCCGGGAGGCATTTCAATTTTATCCGTAACAATCTGCTGGGCTTTTTTGACATAGGTTCCCACATCGATCCCGGTAATGTCCACATAGATCCAGGCGGTGTTGCGGGCGTTTTCACTTTTTACAACCGGAGGTCCTTTGAGAATCCGGATATCGGCCACCTGTGTTATCGGCACCTGGGCGCCTGTTGGTGTCGGCACCAGGATGCGTCTTAATTTTTCAGGTGTATCCCGAAGTTCGCTCCCGTAACGCAGGTTCACCGGATAGCGTTCCAAGCCTTCGACGGTCTGGGTAATGTTCATTCCGCCAATGGCTGTCATAATGATGTCCTGAACGTCGCCGACGGTCAAACCATAACGGGCGGATTCTTTACGCTTGATCTGAAAGTCTAAAAAATTTCCGCCGGTAACCCGCTCTGAATAGACACTCAGGGTTCCGGGCACCTCCCGCATCACTGCTTCGATCTTTACTCCCAGGTCGCTCAGCACCTGCAGGTCTTCACCCATCAGCTTTATGCCCACCGGCGTCTTTATCCCGGTGGAAAGCATGTCGATACGGGTTTTGATCGGCATGGTCCATGCATTGGTCAAACCTGGAAACTGGATGGCTTTATCGAGTTCCATCACCAGTTTCTCCGTGGTCATTTCCTCGCGCCACTCGGACTCGGGTTTCAGCATAATGGTTGTCTCTATCATGGAAAGCGGTGCAGGATCGGTGGCCGTCTCGGCCCGGCCGATTTTGCCGAATACGTGGTGGACTTCAGGAAAGCTGGCAATAATTCGGTCGGTCTGCTGCAAAAGTTCCTTGGCCTTGGTCACCGAAATGCCCGGAAGGGTTGTGGGCATATAGAGCAAATCGCCTTCGTTTAACGGCGGCATAAACTCGGACCCCATGCGCTTCCAGGGAATATAGCTGACGGCCAAAACCACAATTGCCAGCAGTAACACCAGGATTTTGGCTTTCAGCACCAGCTTAATAACAGGATGATATATCCAGACAAGAAATCGATTGACGGGGTTTTTATGCTCGGGCCGGATCTTGCCGCGGATCAGATAGCCCATCATTACCGGCACGATGGTCACTGCCAGCAGCGCAGAGCCCATCATGGCGTAGGTTTTGGTAAAGGCCAGCGGGCGGAAAAGCCGCCCTTCCTGGGCTTCCAGGGTGAACACCGGCAGAAAACTGACAGCGATAATCAATAGCGAAAAGAACAAAGACGGCCCCACTTCCTTGGCAGCATCTGCAATTAAATCCCAGTGAGGCTTTTTACCGCCATCGTGTTCGATGTGCTTGTGAGCGTTTTCGATCATGACAATGGCCGCGTCCACCATAGCACCGACAGCGATGGCAATGCCTCCCAAGCTCATGATGTTGGCGTTGATCCCCTGTCGTTCCATGATGATAAAACTGATCAGCACGCCCACCGGCAGGGTAAAAATGCCCACAAAAGCACTGCGGAAGTGAAGCAGGAAAACGATGCAAACCAGCGCCACAATAACACTTTCCTCGATGAGTGTCCGTTTCAAGTTGTCCACGGCCCGCAGAATCAAACTTGAACGGTCGTATACGCTCTTTATTCGAACCCCTTCGGGCAATCCCAATTTGAGCTGTTCCAGCCGTTTTTTGACATTTTCAATGACTTGCAGGGCATTTTCTCCGAACCGCATCACCACAACGCCACCGACGACCTCGCCGGTACCGTTATAGTCAGCGATCCCTCGCCGTAACTCCGGGCCGATCTTGATGGTGGCAACATTTCTGAGCAAGATGGGTGTGCCCCGCTTGCCCACTCCGAGGGGAATGTTGTTGAGGTCTTCTTTGCTTTTGATATATCCGAGTCCCCGAACCATGAACTCTGTTTCGCCCATCTCGACCAGTTTTCCGCCAACGTCATTATTGCTGCGTCGAACCGCCATTTTGACCTTTTGAAGAGGAATATTGTATGCCAGCAACTTGTTGGGGTCGATGACCACCTGATACTGCTTGACATAACCCCCTATAGACGCCACCTCTGAAACACCCGGTACACTGGAAAGCTCATAACGCAAAAACCAGTCCTGGATAGAGCGAAGCTGAGCAAGATCATGCCGATCACTTTCCAGGATATATTCATACACCCAGCCAACACCGGTGGCATCCGGACCCAAAGAGGGCGTTACCCCTTGGGGAAGACGCCCGGAGACAAAGTTTAAATATTCCAGTACCCTACTGCGGGCCCAATACAGATCGGTGCCGTCTTCAAAAATGATATACACAAAAGAAAGGTTAAAGAAGGAATAACCCCGGACGACTTTGGCAAACGGTACCGAAAGCATGGCCGTTGTCAGCGGATAGGTCACCTGGTCCTCCACAACCTGAGGCGCCTGCCCCGGATATTCAGTAAAGATGATTACCTGTACGTCAGAAAGGTCCGGGATGGCATCCAATGGTGTCTTCAACATCGCATAGGTGCCGGCTGCAATAATAAACAAGGTCATCAGGATGACCAAAAATTTGTTTTTTATGGATAAATCTATAATCTTTTCTATCATTTCGCTTCCTTTTTAAACTCTTCAAAACCATGAGATCATTTTCAGATACCAACAACCATATATCTACTTGTGCTGATGGGTTTTCGACGTTTTCGTTGTCTCGTCCATTTTCATACCTGACATATCGAGATCATCTCCCTCCATTTTCATGTCCGTCATGTCGAGATCGTCGTCTTTAATTTTCATGGATTGGGTGTCGGTTGTGGGTCCGCCCTGCTGACGAACTTCAAGCATTTTTTGAATGGCCTCTCGTAAACGGCTTTCTGAATCGAGCATGAACTGAGCTGAAATCACAATCTGTTCATTTTCCTCGAGGCCTTCCAACACCTGAAATTCGTAATCATTGCCTTCCAAACCAAGCTTGACTTCACGGGGTTGAAATTTGCCCTTGCCCAGTGCAACAAAAACGACCTTTCGAACACCGCTGTCAATGACCGCTTCTTGAGGAATCACCAAACTATCTTCGGAAATGGCGGATTTCAGATTTATGTTGGCGTACATATCCGGCTTTAGCTGATAATTGGTATTTGTAAATTCCAATCGGAGTTTGGCTGTTCGGGTTTTTGCTGTTAGAAACGGATATACATACAGTACTTTCCCGGTAAAGATCTTACCGGGGATGTAAGACAGTTCCATTTCTGCCGGCATTCCTTTTTTTATCCAGGGAAGCTCGTACTCATAAATTTCTACATCTACCCACACTTTCGAAAGATCGGCGATTTCATAGAGGTGTTCGCCGACTTTTACATGGTGACCCTGATAGGCGATCTTTTTAATGACCACACCGCTGGCCGGAGAAAATATGGTGAGTGTCTTTTGAACGTTACCGGTAGTTTCAATCCTCTTTATCTGATTGTCATTGAGGTCCCAGTATTTCAGTCGGGTTCGAGAGGCCTTCAAAAGCCGCTGGGCGCCTTCCCGGATACTGGGGTAAGGGCTTTCTCTTAGGCTTTCTTTTTGTTGAAGCGACAAAAGATATTCCTCCTGAGCCGTAACCAGCTCGGGGCTGTAAATATCGAAAAGAGGCTGGCCTTTTTTCACTTTTTCGCCGATAAAATTCACATACAGTTTTTCAATCCATCCGCTAAACTTGGTGTTGACCACAAAGATCCGTCTTTCATCGTAAGTAATGTTGCCGAATGTTCGAATGTATTTAACCAAGGGCTTGCGTTTTACCCGCCTCATACGAACCCCCATATTTTGGATGGTCACCGGGTCGATGCGTATGGTTGAAGCCGGTTCTTTTTCGTCACCCTCTTCCTCATAAACCGGAACCAAATCCATTCCCATGGGAGATTTGCCCGGTTCGTTTCGGATATAGGTCGGGTCCATGGGGGCGGCCCAGTATTTGATCTTTTTACCGGTTTTGGGATCGATCATTCCTGCTTTGAGTTCTTTTTCTGCAGCCAGGGCTTTTGAAACTGTAAAAATCGGTTTGCCGGTGGGGCCCCTGTTGAAACCATACCAGGCGATCAGTGCCGTCAAGACTCCGATCAAACTAAAGGTTGATAGAAAAATAGATTTTTTTATAGGTTGTTTCATGATGTTTTTCCCTTATTCAAATGAGAACCATTATCACCAGGATTCTGAGACATAATCGGTTGACCTAAAACCTCTTCGAGCTCAGCACGTTTTTTATAGATGCTGAACAAGTAATTTTCTGACTGAAGCTCGAAGCGAAGCAGACGAATTTGAGCATTGATCGTGGTATTGAAATTTACTTTACCCACTTCATAGGCGGTTAAAGATGACCGGGCCCACTGATCAGCCTGGACGATCAAAGCCCCTGTAATTAACTCGTGGTTTTTTTGTAAGTTCCGGATATCGGTGACCAAGGCGTCTATTTTGTGAGGAAGACTGTGTGCCAAATTTTGATAAGATTGTGAGGCAGCCTTGTGACGCAGCTTGGTTGCGCTTAGTTTTTTATCTTGGCGTTTATGCTGCCAAAGGGGAATATTCATGACCACAGAGGTTGAAAAAAAATCTGCCCGATCCTGGCCGGTTTGGCTGTCATCCCTTTGACCATAAGCCACTTTGAAATCCATATCCGGCCAGTAGTCCTTTTGTGCCAGTTCGATGTCCAGGTTCGCCAGTTCGATTTCAGCCAGCTTCACTTTTAGCCAGGGATTCGTTGTAAGGGCACGAGTTTGCAAATTTTCTGTTTCTATTACCAGATCAGGTTGTTTTAAACTTTCTGGTGGCGTTACAGGGGTGAAACTCTCCCGATTCAGCATACTGTTGATCCGATCTTCCACCATGCGACGCTTTTTGTCCAACGTAATCTGTTCATCTAAAAGCTTACTCAATTCTACCTGGGCCTGCAGGACATCCTGTTGAAGGCCTTGCCCCGATGCATACCTGGTTTCCGATACCCTAAGCAGCTGGGTCAACATTTTGATGAGTCTATCGTTGATTTTCTGACCGCTGGCAACAAAACCCAGTTCATAATATGATGAAGCAATTTGTCGGGCGAGTTCCAGCCGTTTTGCATTGAGGATCGCTTCTTGCCGAATCGCTTTCATTGCGGCCCTTTGTGAACGCAGGTCTAACTTGCCGAACCAAGGTATTTTTTGAGCGATAAAAATTTGCTTCTGGGTCATGGGCTCCTGGTCGAACCTGAAAGTGTCGGTTGGAAGATTCAGCAGACCGAGACCAATGCGAGGATCATTCAACGACCCCGCAAACGAAATTTCCTCTTTAAGGCTCTCTACTTTAGAAGCCAGACTCTGGATATCCTGATTTTTGGTTAACCCCTCTTCAATAAGCACGGCCAACTGCGGTGGCGCCCAGATGTAAGGGTCAGCCGCTGATCCGTTGGGAGAAATGAAAGCAACCGCTGCCACTACCAGCGTTAACGATAAAATTTTTAGCAATAACTGCTTCATTTTGTGCCTCCTATATTATTGCAGATTTTAAATATTTTCATACGCATTAGTGACACCTCGGCGGCTTGCCGCTGGTGACTTTGTTCAACCGATCCAGATAACGGCTCCACCATCCTTTACGCTTGATAGTCATTGATTTCAAATACTTCTCAGGGTTTGCTTCGAAAGATTTGAGACAGGATTCGGTACAGAAATAGTAGGTGCGCATCTGGTAAGTCAGCGTGAGACCTTTCTTGCCTGAAGCCACTTTCATCAAGCAGACCGGATCGATAAAGATCTGATTCGAAATTTTTGATTGTTCCATGGCCATACCCCCTTTTTTATAGTCCTATAAAGCAAGAGATGTGCCACATTGTGGTGTTTATGTTTAACGGTCTAATTTTACGAGTGTTATTCGTTTTATTGTCAATAAAAGCATTTTTTCTTTTTAAAAGGCGCGAAAGACCGGATAAAAATTACCCGATTTCATCTCGAAAGGCGATTCAAGTGGATAAAAAATACCCATCCTGTAACGCCGAATCGAGTTTTGACTTAATTCTCATTAAAGCGTACGTGTGTTTCTTTTGAATCGATCCATTATATGTTTTTTGAAGGATCGCCCCACATCTGCCGCAGCATCAGTATGGCATCCACGGCAAATACCGTACCGAATAAAACCCCGCCGGGGATATGCATCCAGAAAAAGGCAGGATGAACGAACAGCTTCAGCCAGACAGACGCCAGATCGATGATAATACCGATGAAAGGAATTACAACACGCCAGATTCGAGTTTTTTGGCTGCGGAAACACTTATAGCTATTGTCAGAATAACATTCCGTTTCAGCCGCCGGATAATTTCGTTTAGGTCGGCAAGAACTCGCAAACAAAAGCGCTTAAAAGAGAACAGGGTCATGGCGTTTTAGAATATCGTGTCGTCGTTTGATTTTATGTTCTAATTTGAAAAACTTAAAAGATGTTCTCTTTAA
>JBFESJ010000121.1:0-11491 GCA_041548585.1 Desulfobacterales bacterium
CCATGCTCGAGGCAAAACCTTTTGTTTTTGGGATGTCTTTAAAACAAACCCGAAAAACCCCTTTTCGTCTCTTTCAAAATGATAATACGCTGCTCATCATTTCAGGTATCGGCAAAGCAAATGCAGCCATGGCAACGGCCTACTGCTGTCTAAAATTCAAGCCGGCCTTCATCTGCAATTTGGGTGCAGCAGGAGTGACGCATTACCGCTATGGTCTTGGAGAGATATTTCATATCCATAAAATTATCGAATATGATCGGCCGGATTTGGTATCAAGAGAAGCATATATTCACGAACCGGATCTATTAAAAGGGTTCAAAACCGCAACACTGGCCACCGGCGATCGGGCGATTCTGGATCCTCAGGAACGCAACGAGATCTCTCCAAAGGCCGACCTGATTGACATGGAAGGTGCGTCAGTTGTTCAGGCTTGTAAAAAGTTCGAGGCAAATTGTTTTCTATTCAAATTTGTCAGTGACACGCCGGATCATACGCGTGATCAGGATATTGTGGATAACATCCGCCTTTATCGCGAAAAATTTTACGCGTTTTTTGCCGACTCCGTAATGCCGGTGTTGTGTACTGCCGATATTTTATGAAACTTCGGACCGAATACAATGCAATACGTCCTAAATATTGGGTCACTGGGAAAAATCTTGCGGTTGATAAACCCAACTGAGGCGGAGAAGCATATCGCCCTTTTAAAAACACATGAAAATGATCTTTCACGCCTAAAATCAGGCAAAAATATGGCGTGAAACTTGAGTGTTATACTCTTTTTTGAGTCACCAGGCGGGCAAAATGCTCAAAAGATCGGTCGTAAGTCCGCTCCGCATCCTTCGGGAAACAGCAGGCCGGAAGCTCCCGGCTGTTCAGGTGGTATTGTAAACAATCACAACACGTCCCTTTCCGTGAACACGGCTCATAACTACAGTTGCACGCTTTAAGATTTTGTTCTTTTTTACATTCCATTACTCGCCTCCCGAAGATTTATAGAAACAAAATGATTTTCAAGACTCATAAAATAGAGGGGCCAGGATTTAACGGAGGGACTGGAGAAACGGGATCTATGGTGAATGGGGTCCCGCAGGGCGACAAAAATGGCAGCTCTCTGCCTGTTGGCCCGTGGGTTCCAGTTTTTTTCCAACCCCAATTTCGCCATAGTTTGAAATACATTTACCAAGAAGCCGGCAACAGCTCAAGTAGCAGATCCTCCGGTTGCACTTGCCGGTGATGACACCTCTGGAGGTTCCGTCGAGTCTACAACGAATATTTTATCGTCCTCTATTCTGGACAATTCGTTTAAGGCTTCTCGGATTTCTATCGATCCTTTATCTTTTATGCGCTTTACGGTAGTGTACTCCTTCTTTGTTTCCCGGAGAGAAAACCGTCCTGCTGTTTTTTCGAGATAGGCATGGACGAAGCCCTTCACAACTTGCCAACTATCGCGACGCGTCTGATTTTCGAGCGGGGTGAGTTTGTCCAGATCCCTTAAAGAGCGAGAATGAAACCCGGATACCAGCCGCCTCATGAGGAGGGCTGTCCAAAGGGAAAACACAATCAAAGCTGCGCCACCACCGACACCGAGGATCAGGCGTTGGTCCATGCCGCCCAAGAGGTTGGTGGCCATAAGACCGAAAGTAACTCCCGCACCGATAAGAAGGCTTACAACAAAGCCCATGAATCTGTGCTTCCAGCGAAATTTTCGCAATACAAGGTAATAGTTGACAAGGGCCTCAAGGAAATGGGTCAGACGTTCGCCGTGGGTTTCCACAAAAGTGGCCAAGTTATCGAGACGGTGTCTAGGGGCCTGAAGGATCGCTCGTTTCAATTCCTCTCGCTGATTTTCCAGATGACCCAGGAAACTCATATCTCCTCCAGACCGTTTCCCGGTCCGCAACATGGCTCGCGGCGAGTAGGTGAGGCGGATGGGGGGGATGTCTTTCCGGCCAGTGATTTGAGATAGATTCCAACAAAGGGTTCCGTATACCTGCAAGAGATCGATAAAGGAAGCACATTCATCAATTCGGTTTAAAACAAAAAGCAGGCGGTCTTCAAACGTCCGGCTCGGAAGGGTTTCCCTAATGCTGATATATGACTCGCGCACTGTCCCTGCCTTGTGCGGATCAAAGACGACCAAGACCAAGTCGGCAATCTGTGCCAGATCCCCTATCACTTGCTGGTAGTCGTATCCACGATCCCGTTCAGTGATGCTGTCGAGCATGCCCGGGGTATCAATGAGGGCAAGGGTTTCCAGGAAGGGGGCATTGACCTTTTTCAGACGAAAGTGGGAGGCAAATCGTTGGCCGTGCTTTTTCAGGGTTTCAAATGGGTATTCCGGGTCATTGAGCAGAAACTTGCCATCCCGCTCTTCAATGATACGAACATCATCAGAGGGGGGCACCGAATCGTCATGGGTGATCACCGTAAACGTATCGTCGGTGGGAGCCTGGCCTGTTGCCTGAATGTCCGCTTCTAAAAATTCATTGATAAGGGTTGACTTGCCGGAAGAATAGTTGCCCAAAACAAGGACAAGGGGGCGCCATTTGATGTTGGTTTCCAAGGGAACGTCGCTATAACCGTAACGGAGTGCTGCAGGAGAGAGGTGATCTGATACCATTTTCACCAATTCGGTCCGCAACGAATTGATATAATTCTCACGATACATAGCTATCTCCCGTTTATTCGTCTTTGTTTCATTTCTCTTTATGTTGTATTTTCTTCACTCTTCTTCGCTTCATCCACCATTGAAGGCCTAACAGTGTGAGGGCCCATGCCAAAAAAATGCTGTCATCTATTTTTCCCATGACGAAATCCGGCATAAAAAAATAAACAGCGGCACCAAAAAGAAAACTTATGAACAAGGCGGTAACATAGCGCATCCATGTGAAGATCCTAAAGAAAACCATAAACAGTAATGTCCAGAAAAGATAGAATACCGTGGTGGCGGTGACGCGGTACTTCACGGGGATGCTTTCTGAAACTTTCGATAAGAAAAGGTTAAACCTTCGGCTTGGTTTGTGCAGCCGGAAATGGAGAACCTCTCTCACTGTTATCTTATCGTCAATATGGAGTCCTGCCGGTATAAGAAAATCGAGAGTGACCGGGGAGCTTTGTTCATGAAGAAGGTCGTTGGTCTGACGAAAGGGGAAGGATAGAATTTTACGGAATCCTGTGTAAAAAACGCCCACGATCCCCATTAAACACAGAAAAGAAAATACTCCCCATAGAATTTTCGCACGAAAAACCATCTAAATGTCCAGACCTCCGCCGGTAAAAAGATGAGAACCCGCAGGGTAATTGATCTTATGGGATTCAATTTTTGAAAGTCGTTAACAATTGTTTGTTGTGTCTAAGACTCCGCTAACCATCAACATATAAAGGTATTTATTCCCTTTTCGCTGATGCCCTAAAGCTACCAGAGGCGATTCAAGGTGTCAACTGACACTTTTTACTCTTGGATAGAAAAACTATAGTCATGCTCGTTGACGAGCCATCTCTAAAATCTCTCACTGCAACGTTTTGAAACGACTTCTAAAAATCATTCTTGTGCGGAGCCATAGACGGTTTCTTTAATAAAACAGAAGAATAACGCATTATATCCCCCTTAACGGGTATCGATCCAGTCAATCATATCCTGCCCAATTATTGATATTATCAATTTTACATATCTATTATCATTATATTATAAATTCATCACCTATATTTTTTTGATGTGAAATTTAAAAATAATGGAAAGACACTGTTCAATGATGGGTCAAGAAGCGAAAACAATTAACGGCCGAAAAAGTGGCGGGCGTTTGGCCCTGAAAAATTTCTTTTTCTCCCCTTTGATCTATGCTTTGGTCCGGATTTCACTGAGTGCTATTTTTTTATGGTCCGGCATTTCTAAACTGGTGGATATCAAAAGTTTTTCTATGATTATAGATAGTTATGTCATATTGCCCGACAGTTGGATTATGCTGGCGGCCATTGCCTTGCCCACCCTGGAGATTGTCGCAGGTTTAGGTCTAATGCTGGATATCCAAGGGTCCTTGGTTGTTATCACCGGCCTGCTGGGATTATTTATGGTAATTCTGGGTTATGGCATATGGATGGGGCTTGATGTTGATTGCGGCTGTTTCGGCCCCGACGATCCAGAGACCCAGGCATTTCACGGGCTGCGTTCGGCGCTTGTTCGGGATATGATAATGATGCTGAGTATTTTTTATCTCTATTGGTCGCGCTATTGGTTAAAAATAGTGCCGAAACAGTTAACACGTTAGTTTCGGTAATTTTATTAGATGGAGGCGTTGAGATGCGAATCGGAA
Source organism: Desulfobacterales bacterium (assembly GCA_041548585.1). Lineage (GTDB taxonomy): Bacteria > Desulfobacterota > Desulfobacteria > Desulfobacterales > UBA11574 > UBA11574. Next base: position 4,311 of record JBFESJ010000121.1, read on the forward strand.
AAACCGTTTTGAGTTTAGTTGTGATTGGACTGTTTATCGTTGGCACGACGAGTCCGGCTCCGGCCAAGAACAAATTTGAAAAAGAGGTGGAAAAAGAACAGAGTGCCGTCAAACTGGTCCGTGAAGTGCAGCGGGGTGGGTATGACGTGATGACGGCTAAAGAGCTTAAAGACCTAATCGACACCGGAAAGGATGTTCTTATTATCGATACCATGCCTTATAAGGCCAGCTATAAAAAAGCACATGTCCCTGGTGCCACGCAGTTTCTGTTTCCCATTTCCGAGATGAAAGAATGGAATACCAAAGAGACAGACGGCAAGACATTGGACGATTTCAAGGCCCTGCTGGGTCCTGATAAAAACAAGACCATCGTCATTTATTGCGGATTTGTCAAATGTGCCCGAAGTCACAACGGGGCCATGTGGGCTGTAAAATTGGGCTATGAGAAAGTTTTGCGTTTTTCAGGCGGAATATTTGCCTGGAAAGGCGCAAAATATCAAACAGAATCCGTAAAATAAGGATTCACTTTTTAATTGAGCTGTAAGTTCGAATCGGAGGTGTTGGCTGCTTGTCCGTGGTTTTTTGATATGAGTTTAGAGCCGATCAGACTTTATGTGGCATGATTTCTTATGATCCGATTCAATAAAGAAAAAAAGTTGTTGGACCATCGTGGTGAAGCGCTGGTTGACAAAATCCGTCAGCGTACAGAAAACCTGTTTATGACGGGTCAGTTAATGTGTTCAGAGGCTGTTTTAGCGGCTCTGAATCAAGGCCTGAAAGGCGGTTTGCCTCCTCAAATTGCCGTTCGGCTCACCTCCGGCCTGTGGGAAGGGCTTGGAGGTAGTGGATGTACATGCGGGGCGTTAAGTGCCGGAGTTATTGCTTTGGGTTTGTTCTTGGGCCGCAACGGTCCGGGTATTTTGAACGCTCGGACGGTTCAAACCGTCTCCAAAGAACTGCACGACCATTTCAAAGGAAAATTCGGAGCTACCTGCTGCCGGGTCTTGACCAAAAATATCGAATTGGGTACAGCGCGCCATTATCGTTTTTGTGCCCGGCACGCCGGTGAAGTTTCCGACCAGGCCGCACGTATTATCCTTGAGCATAAGCCGGAGCGGCTTGAACAGGCGGATTGGATGTATTTAAACAAAATCGATTCCAAATTGGATGCCACGATCAAGCGAATCGCCAACACATTTCGATCATAAAAAAACGAGTTTTTCCAAATCCGTCCATTGACACCGTCCACGTCGACAACCTGTTCTTTTGACGGAAAAACCTTGACCTTCATGCCGAAGGGAAAGAATAATACGGGCGGTCTAAATACCAACCACGGAGTATATAGGCAGTGAAACTGAACATTTTCAAAAAGCCAACCCTGATGAGTCTTTCAAAGACCTGCGGTTGAGCTGCAAAAATCGACCCGGTCGGGCTCGACAATTTGTTGGCAAATCTCCCAAAGAATAAAGACCCAAATTTACTGGTGGGCTATGAAACCAGTGATGATGCCGGCATCTATCGATTAACCGATGATCTGGCCGTTATCATTACCGCCGACTATATTACACCACCTGTAAACGATCCATATGTATACGGCCAAATTGCCGCCGCCAACGCAATCAGCGATGTCTATGCCATGGGCGGACGACCGGTAGCTTGCCTCAACCTAGTCAGCTTTCCCTCCAAAAAGCTGCCTCCTGAGGTACTGCACCAAATTGTGGCGGGCGCTCTGAGCAAGATCACCGAGGCTGGAGCTGTATTGGCAGGTGGACATTCCGTCGACGACGATGAGCCCAAATTCGGGCTGGCTGTGACCGGGGTCGTGCACCCCGACAAATTCTGGACCAACATGGGTGCTCGACCGGGGGATGTGCTTATTCTGACCAAACCCATCGGAAGCGGCGTTTTGTTTAATGCCAATATAAAAAAATGGGTTTCAAGTGAGGCCATGGATGCCTGCCTTGCAATCCTTACAACGCTCAACCGAGCCGCCGCTGAGGTTATGGCCGGTTTTGATATCCACGCCGCAACCGACGTCACCGGATTCGGTTTGGCCGGACATGGTTTTGAAATGGCCAGAGGATCCAGAGTGTGTTTGGAAATTAAGATTAAAGATCTGCCGATCATGAATGAGGCTCTGGCGGTATACAAAAAAGGGATGAGCACCGGCGTAAATGCTTACAACCGTCAAATGGTCGAACGGCATATGCGGCTTGAGGCCGATCTTCCCCCCTGGCATCAAGAAATTGTATTTGACCCGCAAACCAGCGGTGGCCTGCTGGTAGCGGTGCCGGAAACCCAATGCGAAAATCTCATCAAAGCCTTACATGAAAAAGGGGTGACGGCGGCCAAAATTATCGGCCGTGTTCATGAATTAAAAGATGATATTCATTTGAAGTTCAAGTAAAATATATATTATGATCCTTCTCGATTTTGTTTGCGCTCAATTGAGGTAATACCCCTATTCGGGCTACAGGCGTTGGACTTTCTCAGCGACTGTTTTTGGCAAGGGTATCGCCTTCCAGGTATGATCGATGGCCACGAAGGTGACACTCCCTTCAGCCAGAAGTTGGGTTTCCGGCGGGCGATAAAAGTGAAATTGAAAGACGATGGCTTTTTCTTTGATTTCTTTTATCGAGGTATGCATTTCAAGTAAATCCCCATAGTAGGCCGGGGCCAAAAAGCTGCAGTTGGCGGACACTTTGGGCATGCCATATTTTTCTTTCTTATTGCGGAAGAATGTTTCCGGAGGTATGTCGATATAACAAAGGAATTCTTCAATCCCCTGATGGAAATAGCGAAAATAGGCGACAAAATAAACAACACCATACGGATCGGTATCACCGAAGCGAACCTGCACTTTTGTTTTATGAATTAACATGTCATACCTCCTGTATATTATGAAACAACTATTTCCTTGATATAATTATTGGTTTCGCCTAAACATAATTCCTTCAATGTATATAAAAGATTAAATATAACTCGTGATGAATCCAATAAAGAGGTAATGATGCGATTTTTCAAATGTTTTGTTCTCGTCTGTTTTCTTATCCTTTTCGGCCTAAGCCATACGGCCCGGGCTGACGGGGGCACCGAAATCAAACTGGTTCGATTGCAAACTGACGACGGTGTGACGTTAACCGGTATTTTACGCCAGCCCCGCGCGACCAAGTCTAATGCCTGTGTGGTATTGATCCACGGTTACAGCGGCAACTTTTACTCAGGTATCATGGACTTTCTTCCTGAAGTCCTGACAGATAGAGGTTATGCCACGCTGGCAATCAACATGCGTGATCATGATCGGGGTCCCAAAAAAAACCGGTTTGAAGGAAACCGTTATGACATTGCGGTAGCCGTCAATAAAATGGCCCAACTGGGTTACAAATCCATATTCCTCCATGGGCACAGTATGGGAACCAACCGGGTGCTTTACTATCTTGCGTCAACCCGAGATCCCAGAATTAAGGGCGTACTCTTAACCGGTCCTCCGGGCAACCTTTTCGAATGGAATGTCAGTATATTCGGGCCTGAGACCGCAAACAAGGTCCTTCGTCAGGCCCAGGATCTGGTGGCCGGTGGCAAAGGCAATCAATGGATGCTGATTAACCTGGGTCCTTTGGGAAAAGCGCTTTATACCGCCAACCACGTTGTAAGCCTCAGGGGCCCCAAGACCGTATCCGATCCGTACAAAAACATTTCCCGTGTTTTAAAGCCCATCCTTATTGTCCACGGTCTTGATGATCGCCTGGCAAACCCCAATGTGGCCGATCGACTCAGAAACAGCGCAACACCCAAAACGAATGTCACGGTAATCAAAATTTCTGGTGCCAACCACCGTTTTAACAATCACCGACAAGATCTTGTAAACGCTATGTGTCGGTGGCTCCTAAAACAGACACATGCTTCCTAAGCAATTTTTACTGGAAGCCATTTCAAAATTTTCCAGTGAGCGCTTTATATAAGACTAAAGCCTACGAACTCAGGGTTTGAAACAGCTTCTATCCAGATTGTTCAAGCTCGCCGATAAGTTTCTTGATTTCTGCTTTGGTGAGTTTAAGCCTTACTTTTCCTCCGCCAGGATGTGCAAGGCTTAGCGTACAGCCGTTTTTATTTTTTTTAACCGTCCATTTCTGATCCTTTGGAAATACAAGAGATTTATCCAGCCAGTCGTCCGGGTTAAACTCAGCAATCTGAATCAAAACACCAAAAGCATCTTTGGGATGAATAAAGAGCTCCTTCCAAAAGTCACCGTATTCATTATACCCGAAATAAGGAATATTATGATCGTCGAGCGTGTGCATTGCGTGTTGAATATCCGGAGTCTGCAAGGAGATATGATGAAGGCCGCCGTTTTTATTTTTATTTAAAAAGTTCGTTAAAAACGTGTCTTCCTCAAGAGGGTGTATAAGCTCGAGGCGCGAAAGATCCCCAAACGAAAAAATCTGCCAATGATATTTCATATTCTTATTTTGAGCACCAGCGCCGGGGATGGCCCCGAGTATGTCCTTAAAAAAATGGAGCGCCTTTGTATAATCTTTTACAGCGATTGAAATATGATCGATCCTTGAAATCATTTTTCATGCGGTCTGGACAAACCGAAATTAAAAACAACGATCCAAAAATAATAATTAAAAAAGCTAAGAGATCTCTTTCATACTGTTGCGAACTTGCGAATAGATACCCGGCGCCAAAACCAGAAGGCGTTCATTGATTTTTTGGCCATCCAGATATTCATTGAGAAAGAAATCACTGCCATCCAACTTGCAGATTTTTCCGCCTGCGGATTCAAGGATAATACCGGCCGCAGCAAGATCTTGATACGTTTCGTTGGCAATTAAAGCCGCTTCGGCGCGACCCATTGCAACATAACATATGTGAGCACCGGTGCATCCCAGATCACGGATTTTTCCTGGAAATGTTGAACGGTAACGTTGGTGAAATCGTGAATATGTAAAGAGAAGGCTCTCGTCATTAATGTTCTTCTTGTTCGAAACGCGAATCTCTTCATCGCCCAAAAAAGCTTTTTGATCGGCACGTGCGTGAAAAAGATCACCGGTTGCCGGCATATAAAACACACCGAAAATAGGCCAAAAATTTTCTATCAGCGCCAGGGAGATGCCCCATATTGGAATTCCCGCTTGAAAATTGGCCACACCATCTAATGGGTCATAGATCCAGATATAGCGCTTTCCATCATGGGTGTAATCTCTGTCCACTTGGTTGTTTTTAAATACCTGATGCTCAGGAAAATGATTGTTAAGTTGATCCTGAAAAAAATTCATCAAATGGGAATCCGCCTTTGTAACGAGCGCTTCATCGAATTTGATGTGGCGGTTCCCTTTCCCATAATACGAAAGTGCTTCCTCCCCCGAACGGCGGACCACTTCCATTGCGAACTGAGTCAAATCTTCAATCCCATGACGCTTTATTGCAACCATCTTCCCCCCTTGTTTGATCGTATCTATGGATCGAAGCATATTTGAGTGGCAATTTTTTCAAAAACCTCCCAGTGGTCTTGTAAATGTAAATGCGGCAGGTTCTTTGACCAATTTTTGGGATGCCTGTTTGGTATTACCACCCAGAGCGGAAAAGGGGAGAGATACAATAAAGACGGCGCAACCCAAAACGGTCGCAACGATTCCCAGCGGTCTCACAAGAATAAGATCAGCGGTCATGACGCTGCCGCTGTTTTCCTCACCTATCGTCTGTGATCCTGCAATGGCTGAAGTCCCGAATGGGATAAAGACGAGGGTTGCAATTAATAAAAAAACCATGGATTTTTTTGTAATTTTATTCATATTTTCCTCCTCTAAATTTGTCGGCTTCCTGTGAATTTATTTCTTTTTTTCGATCGGTATTTGAAAAGTTTCAGTACAGACCGTTCAAGCAAGATATTTGGTTTTTTTCGGGGATAAATGTTATTGGCGTATGGAAAAGCTAAGGCTTTGAAAAAAGGTGTGTTCATAAGTGATTTAGAGATGGTTGAAAAACATTTATATTAACGCTATATTTTAACGACATCGTGTTTAATTGAAGAAATTAGAAAAAAAATCTAATTTTCACGGGCAGTTTGCATATTATAGATTAAAGAAAAGCGAATGATGTGTCAAGAAAAAAGCCTCCATTTCAGATCGGTTTTACTGTACATGAACATCACTACAAAGGACTGGGAGTAATGATAACCCTATCATCGTACATAGAAGTTGCCATAGCCTTACCGGTATACAGCACATATGTTTACAGCGTTCCGAAACATCTGTCGCCCATGGTTTTGACAGGAAAAAGGGTTCTTGTTCCTTTTGGTCAGCGCAGAGTAACGGGATACATTCTGGGGGAATGTAAAAAAAATGATCAAAAGGAGATAAAAAAGATTTTGGATATCCTTGATGAAGAGCCCCTTTTTTCTTCATGCATGATACCTTTTTTCAGATGGACCGCCGATTACTATCTGCACCCCATCGGAGATGTTATCAAATGTGCACTGCCCGGAGGGCTCAATATTTATGACTTTGCGATCATTACCCTTACGAAGAAAGGGGAAGAAGCGCTTTTCGAAGATTCTCTCACGCCGATGGAAAGCGAGATCTTAAACGTATTGAAAGAAGAGCCCTGCCGCTTAAAAGAACTTCGCAAAAAGCTTCACAAAAAAATTCCGAATGCCTTAATTTATTCCATGCAACGTGATGGGCTTGTTGAGCATAAACGGAAGCTGAAAGGTGGAATCACAAAGCCGAAACTAGAGCGGCATCTGTCGTTGGTCGGTTCAGATATCCCCATGGGGAGTCTATCTAAGTCAAGAAAAAAAATCATCGAAGCAATTAAAAGCCAGGGTGAAGTTTCCGTAAAAAAAATAAAAACTCTGGTTCCATCTGCTCCGAAATTAATAAAGCATTTAGAAGCGAATGGTTATATTTCTATTTTTAATAAGCAGATTTATCGTGACCCGTTCGGTGAACCGATAAAATCGGATACACCTCACAGACTCACCGAAGAACAACACCATGTGGTCTCAACACTGATAGCGTCCTTAGGCCGGGAATTTATTGCCTACCTTCTAACGGGTGTTACTGGAAGCGGCAAGACCGAAGTTTACATGCAGCTCGCCGCGACGGCCATCAAATTGGGGTATTCGGTTCTGGTACTGGTTCCGGAAATCGCCCTTATATCGCAAATGGAACGGC
>JBFESJ010000122.1:0-11473 GCA_041548585.1 Desulfobacterales bacterium
CTGAAACGATATGACCTTTTCAGGTGAACGAAATTCTTTTTCTTTAGACCGTGTATCGCGTGAATATTTTTTAAGGATTGTAACATCTTGCGCTGATATGAGTTTATTTAACAGAAAAATCGCTGAGGCCTTGTCAATGGGCCGGTTTCCGGAACCGCATTTTGGCGAATGGACACAGGAAGGACAACCGGTTTCACACGGGCATGCCTGGATCACTTTAAAGGTATTTTCAAGAAGTTCCGTTGCTTTTTTAAAGGCCTGTCTGCTCAGGCCGGCGCCCCCCGGAACCCCGTCGTAAATAAATACCGAAGCACTTCCCACTTGGGGATGTAGCGGAGTGGCGATCCCTCCGAGATCATTTCGATCTGCCATCACCAAAAGCGGAAAAATACCGATGGCCGCATGTTCAATGGCGTGAATCCCTCCCATAAAATGTAAATATTGTGCTTCAGCCTGTCTTTGAATTTGAGCAGGAATTTTAAACCACAGGCCCTCGGTTTTAAAAATCAGAGGCGGAAGCGTCAGCGGTGTGATGCTCAACTTTTTTTTGGCACGTATCTGCCATTTTTCATATCCCGTTACTTGATCTGTAACTTTAAGTCGTCCAAAATAAGTATTTGTATTCAATATTTTTTTAGTGTCATATATTTCGAGTATCTCCGTATTTTTGTCAGACCGTACCCGGGTATAATAATCGACCTTGGCCCTGGATACTTTTACCGTCTTTGTATCCAAATCCAGGGTGTTGACCAGGAACGTATCCCCTTTGTGAAGATAAATGGCTCCGGGATGGGTCTCTTTAAAGGCCCTGAATTCATCGATCTCTCCTTTGCTTTTCCCGGTTTTTTGGCTGACAATATGAAACCGATTTCCCGTTCCCCTGAGATCCACATGCCGGTGAGGGGCCATCCGGCTGGAATAGATTTCCTTTCCATCGCCACTTCTTAAAAGCGCACCGTTTTCCTCGAGGCCAAGTACGGCGTTTTGAACATGCTCATCCCGCATGAACGGTTCATTGTATTTTAGCGGTAGTTCCGCTGCTGCACAGACGATATGCCTGGACATAATCTCGGTATTGTGCGGGTTGATCACCGCAGCTTCGGGTTCGCGCTTCAGAAAATCTTCCGGATGACGCATAAAATACTGATCCAGGGCATCTTCTCCGGCAATAAGCACCAGGGTGGAATCCTGTCCGCTGCGCCCTACCCTGCCGCCCCGTTGCCAGGTTGCCACCACCGTTCCGGGATACCCCACCAGAAGACACAGATCCAGATCGCCGATATCAATGCCGAGTTCAAGGGCACTGGTGGAAATCACCGCCAGCAGATCGCCTTTGGCCAGCTTTGCTTCAATCTCCCGTCGCTCTTCAGGGAGAAACCCTGCCCGATATGCACTGATCCGGCTGGCAAACGGACCGGATTGACCCCCGGCCCAGATGGCGATTAACTCAGTAAGCTTTCTCGACTGGGCATAAACAATGGTTCGCAACCCCCGGTGAAGTGCGGCTTTGAGCAAAAGTATGGCGGTCTGGGCCGGGCCCTGAATCGGGTTGATAAAAACAACGTGTTTTTTGCCCAAAGGGGCACCGCTTTTTGTGATGGTCTCGACGTTTAGCCCTGTGAGCTGTTCGGTAAGCTGGGCAGGGTTGGACACGGTGGCCGAACAAAAAACAAATGTCGGATCAGCACCGTAAAAAGAACATATCCTTTGAAACCGCCTGAAAACCTGGGCCATGTGCGATCCCATGATCCCCCGATAGGTATGCACTTCATCCACGACCACCATATCCAGACTGCAAAAAAAATCGGCCCATTTTTGATGATGGGGCAATAGTGAGAGGTGGATCATTTCTGGGTTGGTCAAAAGAATATTGGGCGGGGCTTCCCTTATCCGTTTCCGATGCCAGGCCGAAGTGTCTCCGTCGTAAATGGCGATTTTAGGTTTTACGTCTTTATTGTGTTTCATCAGGGTTTCAAACGTGCGAAGCTGATCCTGGGCAAGGGCTTTTAAGGGGAAAATATACAGTGCTTTTGAATCCGGGTTTTTTAATATATTTTCCACAACAGGAAGATTGTAAATCAGGGTCTTGCCGCTGGCTGTGGGGGTTGCAACCACCAGATGACGACCGGACCGGATAAAATCGATGGCATCCGCCTGGTGCCGGTAAAGATCCTGTATACCTGCGGATTGAATCATATGATCTATTATTTTGGGCCACGGTTTTTTAGGTTTTGATATGCGGGCGGGGTGATCCGGCAATATGGTATGATACACCACCTGGTTTCCCATTCGTTTGGACGAAAGGAGGGATTGAATATATTCTCTTATATCATTTTTTTGTTGCATTAACTCAATAAATTTTACACTTATCTATTTTTATTGACTTGAAAAAACGAAAATCTACCTATATTATAAGAGTATACTTTACAATCATAAAGAAGACAGCTTATTTTTTGATCCGAGAATCCGACAAGTATTTATAGCAAACATGCTAAAGTGCCTGTAGAACCATTTTATGCCGTCTATACCAGACATAGTGGTTTAAACCAATCGACAAATAAGATATAGTGTCGTATTGCATGACAAGTTTCTCTTTGCAAGATAAATAAATCACCCTTACATGTAACAGAAAATTGCAAAATTGGCTCTTTTTAAAAAGATTTAACTGTTTGGACTGCAAGTTATTGTAAGATCCATAGGTATCATGATAAACCAAATTATTGTATTGATTGTGTTGCTGTTTCTGTCCGGTTTTTTTTCCTCAGCGGAAACCGCCCTTTTCTCCATTAGTAAAACAAAAGCACGGCATCTGGCCAAGAGAAAAAACAGGTCTTATGCGCTGATCAAGCAGATGAAGGACAATCCTCACAGGCTCCTTTCCACTGTCCTTATCGGAAACAATGTCGTCAATGTCGGCGCTGCCGCTCTGGCAACGTCCATTACCATTCAACTTATTCCAAATTATGCGGTGGGTCTTGCCACTGGGGTTATGACCTTGATGATCCTTGTTTTCGGCGAGGTCTTGCCAAAATCCGTGGCCACACGAAATAATATCATGATCGCAAAAGCCACCATATATCCCATTTACTGGTTGTCTATTGTGTTTTATCCTCTTGTTATTTTGCTCAATTTTATTCCAAAAATAACCGGCAAAATCAAAAAAACACCTTCCGTAACAGAAGAGGAGTTGATGACGTTTCTCGAGGTGGTTGAAGAAGAAGGCGAAATCAAAGAGGAAGAAAAGGAACTGATACACAATATTTTTGAGTTTGATGATACGGGTGCTTCGGAGATCATGACACCCAGAGCGGACATGTTTGTCATCGAAGCCGATGAACAGTTGAACTTGGAAGCCATTGTCGAGTCGGGTTTTACCAGAATTCCGGTGATTGAGGACGATATCGACCATGTTATCGGCATTGTAAACATAAAAGATCTCTTTTTGCATAAAATTACCTCTGGGGACGAGATCGATGTCCGAAAAATTATGACGCTTCCCTATTTTGTTCCGGAAAACAAAAAACTCGACAAGCTGCTCCATCAGTTCAAAAAGAGAAAACATCATATGGCCATCGTCGTGGATGAACATGGCGGGGTATCCGGGCTGATAACCCTTGAGGACGCCCTGGAAGAAATCGTGGGAGAAATCAGGGATGAAACCGATAAAGAAGAACCCCATATTGTAAAACACAAAGATAATAAGGAATGGATCGTTCTTGGAAAGTCCGATATCGAAGAAGTCAATGAAACCGTAGGGATGAATATTCCGGATTCAAAAGATTATGACACGTTTTCCGGATATGTTTTAAATACCATTGGAAGAATTCCCACTGAAAAGGAAAAAATCACCGTTGGAAAATATGTTGTCACCGTGGAAGAGATGGATGGAAACAGAATAAACAAATACAGTATCAAGCAACAAACATGAAACTTGATCAGATACTCAACACCCGGAGATCCGTAAGATCTTTTGATTCAAGACCGGTAAGCGAAAAAGACATCATCTCTATCATCGAAGCAGCGCGTCTTTCCCCGTCTGCCTGCAACAGCCAGACCTGGCGGTTTATCTTCGTAACCCAACGTGAAATTATTCAAAGAATTTGTCATCAAGCCATGCGGTCCGTCATCCCGAACAAATGGCTCGAACAGGCACCGCTGGTTATTGTGGGGTGCTCCCAGCTGGATGTCATTGCAAATCGTATCGGCGGCCGTGTCACCGGCATCGAATATTACCAGATCGATCTCGGCATCGCCATGGAGCATATGGTGTTAAAAGCCACGGAACTTGGCCTCGGAACCTGCTGGATCGGTTGGTTTGAGGAAAACAAGCTGAAAGAAATCCTTAACATACCCAAGAAAATTAAAGTGTCCGCATTGCTGGCAGTGGGATATTCCAAAGATGAATCTACCCGGAAAAGAAAAAGAAAACCCGCTGATAAAATAGCTTTTTCTGAAAAATGGGGGCAACCTTTTAGGATTGATGATTTTTGATTGATGATTGTTGATTGACCATTTAAGGGCAAAAACCGGGTTTAAACCATCAAATCTTTTAAGAAGAAATTATCTTAAACACAGGTCATCAGATATTAACCCTTAGCTTTTTACGCGCTCTACATATTCCCCGGTTCTGGTGTCAATCCGAACGATTTCCCCCGATTCAATAAACGGTGGAACCTGAATCTCATACCCGGTTTCAAGGGTCGCCGGCTTTGTACTTCCGGAAGCTGTATCTCCTTTGGCCCAGGGATCGGATTTTATAATTTTTAAATTTACAAAAATAGGCAAGGATATTCCGATCGGTCTTCCTTCAAACAAAAGAACATTACACACCGTGTTTTCTTTTAAAAAATCGATGGCCTCGCCCACCTGATCCGGGGTAAGAAAAATCTGGTCATAGGTGGATGTATTCATAAAACAGTACTGTTCTCCGTCTGTATACAAATATTCCATTTCATGTTCTTCCAGATTGGGTTCGTTGAATTTGTCACTTGATCTAAAGGTTCGATCAAATTGCGCACCGGTCAAAAGATTCTTGAGCTTGCACTTGTAATAGGCTTTGCCCTTACCGGGTTTTAAAAATTCATACTGAACCACAATATATGGATCTCCATCGATCTCGATTTTAAGGCCTTTTCTTAAATCACTGCTGTCGTACATATTACTTTTACCTCCGATTCAGCTTTTACGCATTCTTATATTTGATTCACTTAAAACCTGCTCTGCTCTTCGCACCTCATCCATGAAACGCTTGACCTTTTTGAGGTCTTTTTTAAACCGTATCGAGTTGCCCTTGGCGTCCATTGCATTGGTTCCTGTACAACTGTCGACACCTGCCGGCAGAACATCCAGAATACCATCAAACACATTATCCGGTGAAATTCCCCCGGCCAATATCACGGGGATTTGACTTGACTTAACCAGTTTGGCTGCAATGTCCCAATTGCAGATCTGACCGGTGATACCAACAAAACCTTTGACCGGCTGATGGTCAACAATAGATCCGGATGTTTTTACAAGGAGGGTATCCGTCAAAAAATAATCGCTGACCGGCTCGAACATGTGTGCCAATGCCATGGTGTCTCCCTGGACCGGCATTCCGGATTGAATTATTGGGATCGACCGCATAATTTCAATCTCGGGAAACCTTTTTTTGACGCTTTCCTGAAGCAATACAAGTTTATTACAGCGTCCGCACAGACCATTTTCAAGTGTTATCGCTTCACAAAAATGGACAATGTCGGGCGTGTAGTAATCGAGCATGAAAGATATGGTGTCCAGGTCATCAAAAAGCGGTATCAGGCTGCTCCTGGCACCTGCACCATGAACCGTGTGAATCGTATCTAAGATTAAGGGAACTTTCCACGATTTTTTCGATTCAATAACACTGCCGATATGATCGACATCGAGGGCAATCAGTTTTTCAGCCTCGGAAGGTGTTTGTACTTCGTAAATCTGGACAGTTATTTTATGCATTATGGCTTCCGTTCATTTGGCCAGGACCAAGAATTGAGTTGACATTTCAGGGCGCTTTTAACATATTCAGCCTGTTTCTGCAAACGGTTTACATAAGCCGCTTAATAGGATACACTGTAGATAAATTCCAGCAAGATTCCTGCCGGAAAAACTTAAAGACCTGAACATGCCAGCTCAAATTTCGCACCCACAATTAAATGAAAGTCTCTCTTATTATTATATCTTTATCTTGTTTGAGTAGCGAATCACGCAAGCCATATGGTTTAAAAAAAGCGATATCTGAAGAGAGGAAACCATGATACTTATTATTGATTTTGGTTCACAATATAACCAACTCATTGCCCGTCGTGTCAGAGAATTTCATGTATACTGCCAAATCGACCCGCCGGATGTTGATATTGACTATATTAAAAAGCTTAACCCAAAAGGGATTATCCTTTCAGGAGGGCCTTCAAGTATTTATGAAAAAAACAGTCCCAAGTGCGACGAAAATATTTTTCAACTTGGAATTCCTGTTCTTGGAATCTGCTATGGCATGCAATTTATGATCAACGCTCTGGGTGGAACCGTCAAAAAAGCCAAAAAGCGTGAATATGGTTTTGCAGAACTTAAAGTTAAAGAACAGAAGGGTTTGTTTAAAGCAATCGGTGAAAAAACAAAGACCTGGATGAGCCATGGCGATTCCATAGCCAAGCTGCCACGCGGTTTTAAAATAACGGCTTCGACTGAAAACACGAAAATCGCAGCAACGGTTCAAGTCGAGAAACATCTTTACGGCCTTCAGTTCCACCCGGAAGTTCACCATACGGCCAAAGGCAAAAAAATGCTCCGAAACTTTCTTTTTGACGTGTGCGGCTGCAAACGGACCTGGACCATGAAATCCTTTGCCAGGGATTCGGTTTCTCAAATCAGAGACGTTGTCGGAGACAAAAAAGTCATCCTCGGTTTAAGCGGCGGTGTCGATTCTTCTGTTACCGCCCTGCTGCTTCACAAGGCCGTGGGGAAAAACCTTACCTGTATATTTGTGGATAACGGCCTCCTGAGAAAGGATGAAGCTAAAAAGCTCAAACAGACATTCAAGAAACACCTGAAGATTAACATCCGATTTATAAATGCCAAAACCAAATTTTTAAAAGCGCTTTTGAAGGTCACCGATCCGGAAAAAAAGAGAAAAATTATCGGTAAAATCTTTATGGATGTTTTTGAAGCCGAAGCCAGAAAAATAAAAGGTGCGGAATTTTTAGCCCAAGGGACGTTATACCCTGATATTATTGAGTCACAATCCGCGTTTGGCGGCCCGACATCGGTGATAAAATCCCATCATAATGTCGGCGGTCTTCCCAAAAACATGAAACTGAAACTTGTTGAACCTTTAAAATATTTGTTTAAAGATGAAGTTCGCCTTTTGGGCAAGGAGTTGGGCCTTGATGAAGACCTGATTTGGCGCCAGCCTTTTCCAGGACCGGGTCTTGCCATTAGAATCATCGGAGAAATAAACAACAGGCGTCTTTTAATATTAAGAAATGTTGATGATATTTTGCTTGATGAAATAAAAAACAGCGGGTATTATCGAAAATTATGGCAGTCCTTTAGCGTTTTATTGCCCATAAAAAGTGTCGGCGTCATGGGAGACAAGCGAACCTATGAAAATATTGTTGCTATCCGGGCGGTAACGAGTATAGATGCAATGACGGCCGACTGGGCAAAACTGCCGCATAAATTGCTTGGGAAAATCTCAAACCGTATCATTAATGAAGTAAGCGGCGTTAACAGAGTTGTCTATGACATTAGTTCAAAACCGCCCAGCACCATCGAATGGGAATAACTAAAAATGACTGAGAAAAAATCCAAAAAATTTGAGATGCAAATGGATGATGAAGGTCAAACTTTTCAGTTTCAAGAAGAAATTGATGATCTGAAACTCAAAAAGTTAAACCGGCGAATCACCCGAATTTCGATTCTCCTCCCCTGCTTGATCGGCATTATCATTATCGCAGCTTATTTTGATTTGAGAAAAAATCTATACAGTGTGAACACCAAAGGCAACATGGGGGTTCAAACCCTTTCCAAAGAACTTGAATCCAGATTTTCTTCTCTTTCCATTAAAGAGGCGAATCTTGAGGAGACCCTAAATAAAAAGATCGCGGCGCTAGAAACTTCAACAAAAGAGGCAGCACTGGCCATAAAATACATCCGAACCGCCAGAAAAACAGACAATAAAAAAACCGAAGATAACGTAAAAAATATCGAAGCGACGCTGGATTCTATCCCCAAAGAGCTGAAAAAAATTTCATCGGACTTGAAGAAGCTTGATCAAACGTTCACGGAAAAATTGACGACTTTTTCTCAATTCGTCAGCAGTTCGAAAAATGATCTACTCAAAATACGCTCGGACATCTCATCACTAAAATCGGCCAAAGTTGACCGAACAGCACTGAAAGATCAACAAGAAGTCTACCAGTTAGCGCTGCGTCAATCAACAGCCAATCTTGAAAGCAGAATAAAGTCTCTCGAAAAGATGGTAAAAGAACTGGGAAAGGTTAAAACACCATCTAAAAAACAGAGCCAGATCAAATCTGAAAAAGCCCTATCGTCCAGTCAGGCGGAGACAAAACCGGTTCCCGATTCTGTATCCCCCAAAGATACCGTTACGCCAAAGCCTGGGTCTATTATTGAACAAGATCTTAACCATAAAACCCCGGGTTAATGGCCATTGAACCACAAAATGCCGTCGTTCTCCTTGGCCAATTTTCACATAAAACCGTCAATCACAGGATACGCCGAAGATAGACCCAAAAAATTAACAATTAATGTACGATACGAGCGTAAACAAAGGTTAGGGTTGACTTACCCGCAGTTATTGGATTAGAAGCGCAGAAATAAATGTTATCATCAATGGTAAACTCGGATTTTTTTAGAATTAAGGCAAAGGAGGATGGCCAATGGATGTAAAACTTATTAACCCTTTTATCAATGCAACCCTGAATGTTCTTGAAACAATGGCATTTGTTAAATGTAAAGCAGGAAAACCTTACCTAAAAAAAGATAATGTTGCCCAGGGGGATGTTTCGGGTGTTATCGGGTTTACGGGTGAAACAAACGGAACTGTTTCCGTTACATTTGATGAATTGTCTATATTGAAGATTGTTTCAAATATGTTCGGGGAAGAATTGAAGGAAGTCGATGATGAAGTTTCAGATGCCGTGGGTGAGATTACCAATATGATATCCGGGCAGGCACGAAAAGAACTGGAGGAAATGGGAAAATTATTTCACGGCGCCATCCCCTCGGTGATAACCGGTAAAAATCACAAGATAGAATCCACAACCAAAGGCCCTAAAATTGCCATTCCTTTTAATACCGACGCTGGAACCTTTACGATTGTAGTATGCTTGGAAAATAGCACCGCTTAAAATCCTTCGTAATAACACCATATATTTTTATCAATAAGACTGAATTCTCCTTTCTAACAGTTATCAGGTATGTGTTCAACATATTGAAAATGTCTATAAAACACTAAAGTATTTATTAAAAAGTGTCGAAGAATAAAAAAGGAAGAAATATATTAAGGAGAATGGGCTATGGATATCGTCGTCGGAAAAATACAATCAGCCAAAGAGGAAGGATCTCATAAAAAATCTTTTTATAAAGGCGTCAAGAAAGTGAATTTAAAAGAAAGACGCAAAAACAAACACGATCGACGCCAAAATGTCAGGGATGGAGTTATTGTGTCTCTTTC
The DNA here is from genome assembly GCA_041548585.1 of Desulfobacterales bacterium. GTDB lineage: Bacteria > Desulfobacterota > Desulfobacteria > Desulfobacterales > UBA11574 > UBA11574. The sequence continues at coordinate 9,713 of JBFESJ010000122.1, forward strand.
TTTTAAGAATGAGCGGCGGGTTCTTCCGGATAGAAGAAAAAACAACATCGCAAAGAAATTTTCGCCCTATTGAGATGATGTTTTTTAATTACTATCCGACTCCTGGTTCTCTTTCCAGGTCTCATACGCATAATCAAGCAGTGTCCACTTGTCTTCGGAATCTATGGTACTCAACTTAATTCCGCCTTTAAAATTGAAATCTGGATTCCCTTCGAGCGCTTTAATCCAGCTCAGAGTTCCGGTAAAACTAACAGATTTTTCTTTTGTGGGCACATCGACCTTCAAATTCAGCATGCAACCCAAAGGCAGTATCTCTTTTAGGTACACGATGACGCCCATACCTTCTCTGCTGATGTCAATTACGGAGCACTGACGCGTCCAATCCTTTTTATTCTCTTCTGAATACCGGGCAACAAGCCTCACAGGAAAACGTAAAAACTTTCTTCTGTCTTTCACTGAATTCCCCCATTTATCGCTATGGTTTGATTTTATACTCTTATTAATGTATAGTATACAGCAAATCAACCCCTAAATATAACTTGATTAAATGATAGACTGCCATAAATGCAAACATTACTATGTCACGTGGGACAAGAACGTTCCGCATGGCTGCAAAGCCATGGGATTCAAATCCAAACAGCTTCCTTCCATCGTCGTGCGTGTCAGCTCCCACCGCGATTGTCTTTTGGTCAGCAATAAGAAGAAAGATAAGAAAAGAAAAACGTAATTTCTTACCCTAAATGAGCGAAAGTCGAGGATACCCCAGATTTAAGGCATCAAGGGCGAAGCCGTAGTCGTCTACTACGAGCCCTTGATAACGAAGAAGATGGGGTATCATCGACTTTCCTGAAAGGTAAACAAAATGGGATTTTTTTAATAAATTTATATCTCATTTATAGAAGCGTTATGAAAATGCATCTGAATTCACTAAAATGTATAATAAATCAAACAGATAAAATATTTTTCCCATTTTGTTTACGATCAATTAGGGTCTTAACTTTGTTCAATTAGTCCTTCTATCCTGGTGATGTCCTCTAAAAGATCAACTTCCGGGGAATCGTATTCGGTAATGACCACCTTTATTTGATACCCGTATTCAATGGCCCGCAACTGTTCAAGTTTTTCAATCATTTCGAGTTTTCCTTCAGGGAGGTTTCTGAATGTTTCCAGAAAGCGTCTGGTATATGCATAAAATCCAAGATGCTTGTATGTATCAAAAATTGTGTTGGTATCTCGGGCACAGGGAATCGGGGATCTAGAAAAATATAGCGCATATCCTCTGCTATCAAAGGTCACTTTGCAATCTTTGGGATTGGTTATTTCGCCTTTATTAACGATCTTGAAAGCAAGGGTGCTCATTTCAAGATTCGAATCCGCCAAAAAGGGGTTGACCAGTTGATCAATACAGCGGGGATTAAACAGTGGCTGATCTCCCTGAACATTAACAACAATATCGTTCATCTCCAGACCGATTTTTTCTGCTGCTTCCGCGACCCTGTCCGTACCTGAACTGTTCTCTTTGGATGTCATCACAGCATTACCACCAAATTCTGTGACCGTATCGTATATACGCCGATCATCGGTAGCAACATAAACGTCTGTTACATTCACCGCTTGTGTTGCTTTTTCGTAGACCCATTTTATCATCGGCTTTCCGGCGATCTCGGCAAGCGGTTTACCTGGGAATCGGCTAGAATCGTACCTGGAAGGGATAATGACGACAATCTTCATATCTTTCTCCATACTAAGATTTTGTTGACC
>JBFESJ010000123.1:0-11363 GCA_041548585.1 Desulfobacterales bacterium
AACGGGGACGAAGGTCTCAAGGTGAGTTTCACGGACCGGGTGCTGGACAGGATGATGGATATCCGTCCGGATCTTTTGGTGCTGGCGTCGGCGGTGGTGCCGCCGGCAGAGAATCCCCTGGCGCAGCTGTATAAAGTTCCGGTGAATGCGGACGGTTTTTTTGCCGAAGCCCACGTGAAGCTTCGGCCGGTGGATTTTGCCACGGACGGGGTTTTCGTGTGCGGGCTGGCCCATGCACCCAAACCCATCGATGAATCCATCACACAGGCCCAGGCTGCAGCATCTCGTGCCGTAACGCTTTTGGCCAAAAAGGCCTTTCTTACCAGCGGCATTGTTGCCGAAACGAATCCTTTTAATTGCAGTTCCTGCGGCGTATGTGTTTCGACGTGTCCCTATTCAGCACCCAGTTTCATGGAAGAGGGTCCTTTTGCTGGAAAGGCTCAGATCAATCCCGTACTCTGCAAAGGCTGCGGCATCTGTGTCGCATCCTGCCGATCCAGTGCGATCCATCTCAAAGGATTCGATAATGATCAGATCTTTGCTCAGATCTTTACATTGAATGAAGCAGGATAATGATTAATTTTAAATAAATTTTTGTGTTTTTCGTAACAGGATATTTTTGAAGGCAGTTATGGGCTGCTCAAAGAAGTGCCTAAAATTAAAAATGCCTAAAATGCCTATTTATCCCGTATTAAGCGGCGAAGTTAAGGATGATAATTATTTTACAAAAGACAGAATTCCAAAACTTTAGTTCACTTTAGGCGCTTTCCCGGTATATCCGGGTAGGGAGTATTATACTATGTCAGACTGGGAACCCAAAATCGTTACGTTTTTGTGTAACTGGTGCAGTTATGGTGCTGCTGATCTTGCAGGCGTGAGCAGGATGGAATATCCACCCAATATTCGTGTGATTAGAATCCCCTGCACAGGCCGAATGAGCCCGGAGTTTATTTTGGCAGCATTCAGACAGGGTGCAGACGGTGTATGGGTGTCCGGGTGACATCCCGGAGAATGCCATTACCTGGAAGGTAATTACTACGCCCGAAGAAAATTTGCGCTGTTTAAAAACTTTATTGAATACATGGGAATTGAGCCCGGCCGCCTCCAATTTTCTTGGATTTCCTCTGCAGAGTCGACGAAGTTTGTGGAAGTGGTCAACGCGGTTACGGATGAAATCAAGGCGCTGGGACCCAATGAAAATTTTGTAAAAAGAGAAGCTAAGGTTGCTTAACATGTTCGCCTATATTGATAAAATAAAAGAAATATCCATTCGGCTCTTGAAAGAATCCACGGTCGACATGATTATCGGATTCAGAAAAGGAACCGTGCCGATGATGAATGAGCCCTGTTTTGCGAAAACTCCCGAGGATGTGAATCATTTAGTATGGGACAGCAACTGTGGAATAAATCTGGCAAATTATCTTGCCAACAGGAAAGAAAGAATCGGTATCGTTGCCAAGGGGTGCGATTCTCGTAATATTGTTACGCATATCATTGAAAACAAAATCAAACGGGATCAGGTGGTAATTATCGGCGTTCCGTGCAAAGGGATGATGGATCGCCAGAAGATCGAAGGCATATTTCATAGCGAAATACAGGACGTTATCGAGGCCGACGGCAAAATTAATATCAAGGGCGAAGGATTTGACAAAACCTTGGATAAAACGGATGTCCTCCAGGAAAACTGCACCATATGCATTCATCGAAACCCGGTTATCTATGATGAACTTGTTGCCGATTTGGTTCAAGAACTAACGGATGTGGACAGATACGAAGATGTCCGGAGCATCGAGACGCTGTCATCACAAGAAAAATGGAATTATTTTGAGGACCTTATTTCTACGTGTATCCGTTGCTATGCCTGTAGAAATGCATGTCCGCTTTGCTACTGTCCCACATGTTTTGTGGATGAATCACAGCCCCAGTGGGTCGGTAAAAGCCAGGATCCCATAGATACTCGAACGTTTCATTTTTTAAGGGCCTATCATTGCGCCGGCAGGTGCACCGATTGCGGTGCTTGTGAACGGGCCTGTCCAATGGGAATCAAGGTTAGAAAATTCACGAAGAAACTTGAAAAAGATTGCCTGGACCTATTCGGCTGGGAAGCAGGGCTGACGCTTGAAAAACGGCCACCCCTGGATACATACAGGCCGGATGATCCGGATGATTTCATTAAATAGTGTTCATCCATAAACGGCATCTTTCGCTCCAGGCCTGCGTTCTCGTCCTGATCCGAAATCTACCGTTTATGGATGAACACTAAATGGATAAGGGGTCGGGGGGCTCTGCTAAATTCTTGAATATTAGCGGAATGGATTATGCATATCCATTTTTACACAGGACGATTGCCGAATGACAAATGATAAAGAAAAATAAAGGCATATGTGATGAAAGTCATAAAGATTGACAAGAATAATTGGCCTGAAGGGCTAGAACGATTGTCGAACATGTTTCGATTATTCGGCCCGGTAAAGCAAGATGGGTTTCATGTCTTCAAAACCCTTGGTGACGGTGAACTTCCAGATCTGAATATACAAAATACCCGACTTTCGCCAAGATCAGTTGTATATCCACAGTCTGAAAAAATGTTTGAATACACATTAGATGAGAAACAGGAAGATCATCATATTTTAAAGGAAATCCGTAAAGATTATTCGCCCCGGGCCATCATCGGTATCAGACCCTGTGATGCCAAGGCTTTTCTTCTTGTAAAACGAAACTTTGATACACCGGAATATAAAGACCCTTACTGGATCAAATCTTATCGGTCAACCACCCTTGTCGGTCATGCCTGCAATACCCCCTGCAGCGCCTGTTTCTGCACCACAGCCGGATGTGGGCCCTTTCATGAAGAAGGGCTGGACATACTTTTGATCGATATGGACAATTATTATTTGGCCAAGATCATTACGGAAAAGGGAGAAAAGCTACTCACAGCGGCCGGCTGGGATGTTGAAAAAGAGGTTGGTTTAAATGACCAGATCGAGACCATGAAGGCGGCGGCAGAATCAAATATAACCGCCCGGGTTTCCACAGATCAATTAAAAGATAAAAACACCACAGATCTTTTTGAGGCGTCTTTCTGGGACGATGTGGGGTTTGCCTGTATAAATTGTGGGACCTGTACATATGCCTGCCCAACGTGCTGGTGTTTTGATATACAGGATGAGACCCATGGATTTTCAGGTATTCGCATGCGAAACTGGGATAGCTGCATGTATCCGCTGTTCACCCTTCACGGCTCCGGCCACAACCCCAGAGATACCAAGATTCAGAGAGTCCGTCAGCGGTTTATGCACAAGCTGAAATATTACGTGGACAAATATGACAACGGCATTCAATGTGTGGGCTGCGGCCGATGCATTCGTCTCTGTCCGGTAAATATCGACATTCGAAGGGTTTGCGATTTAATGAATAGCTTTGAACATTAGATCTGACTTCGTGATTGAAATCTCAATAAAAATTTAGTCTTTTAAAACTTGAAGCGGTAACATTTTTAAAAAGTTAAAGTTTTGCTAATTTTATAAGATGAATCAATTGTCAATCTTCAAAGGAGAAGTAGACGTGCAAAATCCGTATTTGCCGTACCCGGTTCGGATCGAAGAGATCATCACCGAAACCGAAGATAAAAATCTTAAAACATTCAAACTGGTGTTTCTAAATCCGGATGACGAAAAGAAATTCAATTATAATGCGGGCCAGTTTGCCGAACTTTCCATTGCGGGAAAAGGAGAAATCCCCATCGGAATCGCTTCTTCGCCAACGGAAAAAGGGTTTTTAATGTTTACCGTAAACAAGGTGGGACTGGTAACATCTTATCTCCACAACATGAAGACTGGAGACATTATGGGGGTTCGCGGCCCTTTGGGCAACTGGTATCCCTGGGATATCATGGAAGGAAAAAATGTTGTCATTATCGGCGGCGGTTTTGCCTTTACCACCCTTCGGTCTTCAATTATATACATATTGGACCCGGCCAACCGCCCAAAATTTAAAGACATTCATGTTATATACGGTGCTCGCACACCGGGAATGCTCCTTTACAAGGATGAACTGGCCGAATGGGAAAAACGGGATGATATTCACATGCACATTACGGTGGACGCCACCGATGATCCAAACTGGAAATATAATATCGGTTTTGTACCGACCATTACCGATCAGAAAGCCCCTCCCGGCAACGCAGACACCTATGCCATTGTCTGCGGACCGCCGATCATGATTAAGTTCACTCAGCCCGTTTTAGACAAACTCGACTATACCCATGATCACATCATCATGTCCCTTGAAATGCGCATGAAATGCGGTATCGGGATTTGCGGTCGATGCAACATCGGCAAAGAATTCGTTTGCAAAGACGGACCTGTCTTTACGCTGGATCAGTTGAATAATATGCCGAAAGAATATTAATCAAAATATCTTCGACATCCAATTTCATCTTGAGATCGTGACTTTTTTAAAACATGTGTTATATTGTGGCGTAGAAGGCATTAAATACCGAAAAAGGAAACATCATGGCCACTGAAGAAGGCATTGTAACAAAAATCGATTCCACAACAACTGCATGGGTAAAGACGACGAAAACCGAAGCCTGCAAGGCATGTGCTGCCAGAAGCACCTGCCATAGCGTGGGAGGTGGTAAGGAAATGGAAGTGGAAGCGATTAATCACGCAGGGGCGCTGGTGGGCCAAAAGGTGGTGCTTAGTTTTGACACGTCTCCGTTGTTAAAAGCCACATTTTTGCTATACGTGTTTCCGATTTTGGCCATGATCGTCGGTGCGTTTATCGGTCAGAAGTTAGCGCCCAATTTTGATTTTGACACGTCCTTTTTATCTGCAATTTTCGGTTTTTTGTTTTTCGGGCTTACAATTTTATTCGTCCGGTCAAAAGGAAATAAGCTGGCCAAAAAGGATGAATACCGACCGAAAGTTATCAGGATTATTCACTAGCCTTGCCCCGATTAAGGATTGGATTCTTCTTGGGCCTCCTTCAAAGCCAGGGCACCCACCGGGCATGTTTCGACACAGATATCGCAACGCTCACAGGTAGGTGATGAAACATCCGCTGAACTGTACGTGCTGATGACGGTATCAAATCCTCTTTTGGCAAAGGTTAAAAAAGATTGCCCATGTTTTCCTCTGCAAACATGCACACATTTCCCGCATAAAACGCATCGGTTGGGATAGTGGTTTATAAACGGATGGGTCTCATCGATCTGTGTCTCTTTAAGATATTGCTCCAGGCGCTTTGGCTTTAAACCGACCTTTAGGAATTTGGCAATGTTCTGAAGCTCGCATTTTTTATTGGCGTGACAATTCTTGCAATCCACATCGTGAACCGACAAAAGAAGGCGAAGGGCGGTTCGTTGCAATTGTCTTACAGCCAAGGTGTCAGTTTTTACGACCATACCATCCCTGACCGTTACTGTACACGAGGTCACCGGCTGTTGTTCACCCTCAATTTCAACAAAGCACATTCTGCAGGAAGCCGAAGGGCTGTCCATATTTTCCAAGTAGCACAGATTCGGGATGTAAATCTCGTTGTCAAGGCATGCCTGAAGCAAAGTCTTTCCTTCTCTGATTTCAATCTCTTGGTTGTCCACCCGGAGTTTCAGCTTCATTTATTGTCCTTCTTCTTTTTTTCCGGCGGCTTTTCGATGTAAGGAACCAAATGCGGGGGAGATACTTTCCGAACCGCATCATACTCTGGAGGGCATGCGACCAAGCACTCACCACACTTCACGCAAAGTTCCTGGTCAACCCCCTTCTTTCGGTTGCTGGTGGTAAATACTGCGTCAACCGGACAGCAGGTGGCACAGGCATCACACCCTCGTGCGCACAGTTCCAAATCGAAATAAAAAGCCGTCAGTACCCGGCACATCAGTGCGGGACAACGCTTTTCTTTGACATGCGCCTCATATTCATCCCTGAAGTACTTCAAGGAAGTGAGGACTGGATTCGGAGCGGTTTTACCCAAACCGCAAAGAGAACCGGTTTTTATATCCTGACTCAACGACTCCAGCAGCTCCAGATCACCTTCCAGACCCTCGCCTTTGGTTAATCGTTCAAGTATCTTAAGCAGGTGATAGCTTCCGATTCTGCAAAATGTGCACTTGCCACAAGATTCTTTCTGGGTGAAATCAAGGAAGTACCGGGCGACCTCCACCATACAGGTGTCCTCATCCATGACCACCATTCCCCCGGATCCCATCATTGCACCTGCTTCTGTGAGAGAATCGAAGTCAATGGGTGTATCCAGGAAATTCCCGTTAAGGCATCCGCCGGAAGGCCCGCCGATCTGAACCGCTTTGAATTTTTTGTTATTTGGAATACCGCCGCAGATATCAAATATCAGGGTTCGTAACGACACGCCCATGGGAATTTCGACCAACCCTGCATGAACGACATTCCCCACGATGGAAAAAATTGCAGTACCGGGGCTGTTTTCAGTACCGATTCCTCTGTACCAGGTCGCTCCATGATTGAGTATGGGCGGAACAGAAGCCAGGGTTTTTACATTGTTAATTACTGTCGGCTTGCTCCAAAGACCTTTTTGAACCGGATACGGCGGACGGTGCCGGGGCATGCCTCGATAACCTTCAATAGATCGAATCAGGGCTGTTTCCTCACCGCAAACAAAAGCGCCTGATCCTTGAAATACCTCAATTTCCAGGTCAAACGTGCTGCCCAAAATTCCTTTTCCTAAAAGTCCAAGCTCTTCTGCCTGTTGGATGGCTTTTGTGACGATTTTGACGGCCAGGGGGTATTCCGATCTGACATACACCAAGGCTTTTTGAGCACCCACTGCATACGCACAAACAGCCATGCCTTCTAAAACCTGATGCGGATTACTTTCCAGAATAGTTCTGTCCATGTATGCGCCGGGGTCTCCTTCATCAGCATTGCAGATCACGATCTTTTCCTTTTCCATGACACTTCTTGCCAGTTTCCACTTTATTCCAGTGGGAAATCCAGCGCCGCCTCTACCCCTTAAACCGGAATGTTCGACTTCACTGATAATGCTATCCGGTCCGAGTTTAATCGCCCTTACAAGGGTTGAATATCCGCCCGAAGCGATGTAGTCGTATATGTCTTCAGGATCAATGTGACCGCATTTTTCCATAACAATTCGTTTTTCCTGGTTAAACCTGGAAAATTCAGTGACCGAAGGAATCAGATCATTCTCTTTGGTAGCCCCGTAAACGTGTTCGAATCGCGGATCACCTCCCTCCAAGAAGAGCTTTACAAGCATTTTGGCCTTTCCCGGGGTGACCTCGTGATAGAAAATCGGCGGAAATCCGGAATCCGGATGATCGATGATGACAACCGGCTCTGCATAGCAATGGCCGATACATCCGACAGTATGGATTTGGGCTTCAATAGTGCTTTCATCCAGGGCTTCTTCGAAGGCCTTTTTGGTCTCCAGGGCACCGGAAGCGATACCGCACGTGGCCATGCCGATGTGGATTTTGGGGACCGGAGCATCCCGAAATGCAGCCCGGCGTTTCTCGGCCGCTTCGCTGATGATGTTGAATCTCTGATCGATTTTTTGATTATTTACCGGGCGCATCTTTTTTCTTTTCTCTTTCTTCTATCTCTTCTTGTAATTTAACCCGTAAAAGAAGCCCTTCAACCTTGCTGGGAGCCATATGACCGTGAACGGTTTCATCGATAATGGCCACAGGCGCCAGAGCACAGCATCCGACACAGGCGACCCGTTCTATACTGAATTCCCTGTCAGGTGTGGTTTCACCGTCGGAAATTTCAAGTTTTCGTTCAAAATTTTCAAGGATAATGTCTCCCGCTCTGACGTGGCATGCGGTACCCAGACACACCTTAATCGGGTGTTTACCCGGTGGATGAAATCGGAATTGGTTATAAAAGGTAGCGACGCCGTAAACTTCGCTTTCGAGAATCCCGAGGTGTTGTGCCACTATTTTTAAGGTTTCAGCGGGGAGATAGGCAAGTTTGTTCTGGACCATCTGAAGGATGGGAATCAGATTTCCTCTTTGTTTTTCAAAGGTTTCAAGTTTTACAGCAACATGTTCGAGCGCGGTTTTTTCTTCTTCAGTTAATTCTTGATTCATGGAGCAATCCTATACTCAGACCCGATATTTCGGCAATTCTGTCCAGCATCTTTGTTGATAGGGATGCTGCCGATTTAACTTAAACATAAAAAATAAATCAAGCTGACTGTTATTATATTGTAAACCATGAAATGTCAAATGCTAGGGGCAGCAAAAACGGGTATGCACGGCCTAAAGAGAATAACGGTTCATTCTATGATTTGAATGGTTCAATTTAGACGAGCCTACGGTCCATCACTTTGGAGACTGTCAACAGAATTCCCCCTGTCAAGGCAATAAGGCTGCTGATCATAAAAAGTGAAAATGTTCCGATGGTTTCAAAAAGATATCCATTAATAAAAAATCCAACCATTAGCCCAAGACCATAAGTTATAGCGTTGTTTACCGCCTGCCCCAAGGTCTTGGCTTCATCAGGTGTCAGTGAATCAATATAGAGAATGCTGGACACATGAAACGTACCGTAGGTAACGGCATGAAAAATCTGTAATAAAAGGATTAATATAGGAGATGTGGCAAAAAAGAGAGCAAACCATCTTAATGCCGCCACCATGAATGAAAAAACCAGAACATTATCTGTGGAAAAGCGTTTAAAGATCACATCTGATTTTATCATAACGATAATTTCTGCGATGGATGCCAGTGCCCATGAGATGCCGATAAATGTCTTTCCGTACCCCATATTTTCAAGATGGATGGAATAGAAGCCATAGTACGTCCCATGGCTCACCAACATTAAAAACGCACAGAACAGAAAAATGACAACACGTTTTTTTAAAAGAACTTTGGCTTTTGTGGAAAAAGAGGTTTGTTTTTTGATCTGAATGTCGGGAATTTTGATGGAAATGAGCGATTGTGCCAGGGAACCGAAAAGAATGAGCAGAAGAATTATTTCAATGGAATAAAGATCTATGATTTTGCCCAGTACAATAACAGTTACGATAAATGCGATTGAACCCCACCCTCTGATCCTCCCATAACTTTTCTTTTTTGTACCCAAAACATCCATGGTAAAGGCTTCCAGAAAGGAAATGATCGGAGCGTAAAATATGCCGTAAAAAACGGTAATGACAAGCATCGCCCAAAAATTTGTTGTATAGAGATAAAATATCCATATTCCGGTGCTGACAACATTACATAAAATATATATGGGCCTTCTGATTCGGAAACGGTCGGCCAGAACTCCCCAGACAAGCGGAAATAAAATCAATGCCACCGATCGAATTGCCGACAAAACACCGATTTGGAACCCGCTAAAATCGAGATGATAGCAATATAAATTAAAATAGGGCAAAAAAATGCCCATGACGCCAAAATATAAAAAATACTGGGAACCGATAATCAATTTGAACGAAATTTTGGGATCATTGTTCATGCGTTTTCAACAATTGATGATTTCAAATAAGCTTTGAGTATACTTGAAGCGATCTATTTAAAAAAAACAAAAAGTTACGTTTATCAAATTATTACTCAAGTTTCGCACTCTTTTATTCTGCCAAAACCTATCTGATGTCACTTGGATGGGTCATATTCAAGTAAATTTCGATGAAGGTGACCGACCCATCGCCATATATTTTCCTAAAAGGCGATATGAACCTTGACATCGCAGGGTGTCCCAATATTTTAGGATTTGTGGACTATTTGATATCGTATAAAAAACGGTGCACCACATCCTAAATATTGGGTCACTACGAAAAATTGTGCTGCCGACCTACATATCGCCTTTTAGGAAAATATATGGCGATGATCCTTCACTGCTAAAATCAAATAAAAACACCATTTGCGTAACTATCAATATTTCATTTATGGATAAAACACAATCAAGTTTACAACCTATTATAATCATTTAAAATTTAGTGATGCTTGTTTTTTAGGTTGCGTATAAGGTGCGCTTGGGTGCATGTCCAGTTCGTCAATCTCTGCCTTAAACTTGCCCGGTATCCAATGGGTGTAAACATTATAAGTTGTGGATATGTCGCTATGTCCAAGCTGATAGCTCACATCCCCTATATTATGGTCCTTTAAAAGCCTTATGGTAGCATAGGTATGTCTTAGGTCATGTATGCGGACATGACGCAATCCTGCGGTTTTTATTGGTCTTGGTTGTTGTGATCGTTCCTCGCCACCAGGTTTTTTTGATCTCAATCAACCTGTTTTCAAAATCAACGTCACTCCATGTCAAGGCTTGAAGTTCACCTATACGGATTCCAGTTCTTAATAAGCAGAGTAAGGGGAATAAAAAACACCATCCTTAAAATTAAGCACTTCATCAAGCAATGATACAGCTTCTTCCTCAGTCAAAGGATTAATCTTATATTTCAATTTATTCTTACTAAATTTTATGTTCTTTAAATGGTTGACCTCGATCAATTCACTGTCAACCGCATGATCCAAAACACCGTTTACGGGAATCTTGATGGTTCGACAGGATGAGAGTTCAACACCCTTGATTGAAATCTTATCAAATAACAGCTTGAGATCCTTTCGACCGATCTTATCAACTCTCATATCCCCAATATGCGGATAAACATGATTCTTCAACCTGAACTGAGCGTTTTAAATAATGACAGGGCTATAAAAAAGTAATAATTATAAATAAATATATATTACTAAAGTTGCTAATGGGTCTCATCCAATGGGTGGATTTATTTAAGCAAAAAATTGTCACTATTTGAAACCCTTCGGGATTGCCGATTTTACCGAATCTGCTGCGTTATGAGACAGTTGCAGTAGCAGACTACGGCTGCATGTCTCATGCCTTGCATCTTCGGCAAACTCGACAATCGCTCAATTTAGATTCAAATATCTTTTATAGTTCTGTTGAGTTGATTCCTTACGGTCATGCGGAAGACACAGCCACATCTCGGCATACTCTTTGAAGGTCGGGCATTTTGAATTAATCTTTACAATACTTAATTCATTAAGAACAAGTTTAGCTTTGATCTTCTCAGCCACTTCACGGGCAAGCCTTTTATCCTTGCCGATTTTCTTTGATTTCCGTTTGCCCTGGTGATTGATAAAGACCCACCAATCACCGGAGCCTTTTGGCCTTTCCCTTACACGTACAGCCATACAATACCTCCTTTCATGTTTCTGCAGCTGCTTTATTGCAGACTGCCCCTAAATTATGCCAACGGTGAAAGCCGGATGGCTCATTAAACAGGGGAGCTTCACCTTTTTTTCATCTATAGCGCCTGATTTTTAATTTTCATATCACCGAGAGTTAGAGTTGGGGAGACGAGCGAGCTCACCTATAAGGCTCGCTCGCCTCCCCAACATC
>JBFESJ010000124.1:0-11238 GCA_041548585.1 Desulfobacterales bacterium
CCCAGTCGGAAATCATGAAGGCCCGGGGTGGTATGGTCGCTCACGGTTGTCACAAAGGATGCGTCATTCGGTGCTCAGGAATCTACAATGACAAAGACGGCAATTTTTTTACCAAAAGACCGGAGTACGAAACGGTATGGGCCCACGGTGCGAACTGCGGTATCGACGACATGGACGCCGTCGCTGAACTCGACCGCCTGGACGATGATTACGGCCTGGATACCATTGAAATGGGGGCCACCATCGGTGTGGCCATGGAAGCAGGTCTGGCACAGTTCGGCGACGCCAAAGCCGCCATCAACCTGCTAAAAGAAGTCGGTAAAGGGACCCCGCTGGGCCGCATTCTCGGGAACGGAGCAGCTGTTACCGGAAAGGTCTTTGGTGTTGAAAAGGTTCCCGTGGTCAAAGGTCAGGCGCTGCCGGCGTATGATCCTCGATCCGTCCAAGGCATTGGTGTGACATATGCCACCAGCACAATGGGTGCGGATCACACGGCCGGTTATGCGGTAACGGCAAACGTTCTCAATGTCGGAGGTAGCGTAGACCCCTTGAAACCCGAAGGTCAGGTGGAACTTTCAAGAAATCTCCAGATTGCGACAGCCGCCATCGACGCCACCGGAATGTGCCTCTTTATCGCCTTTGCGGTCCTGGATCAGCCGGAAACGTTTGAGGCCCTTGTTGACATGATTGGTGCATTTACCGGACAGAACCTTACAGCCGACGACGTCACCGAACTGGGCAAAAAGATCCTGACCTTTGAAAGAGATTTCAATTTCCGGGCCGGTTTCACAGCCAAAGATGACCGTCTGCCCGATTTCTTCAAGACAGAGGCCCTCCCGCCCCATAATGTAACTTTTGAAGTCAAAGATGAAGATCTTGACCAGGTCTATAATTGGTAAGATCCTTTGATTCTGACGCTGACACCTTGGGGAGCCCTTCCGGAGGGCTCCCCATTTTTTAATCTGACAAAACCATCTATTTTAAAACGCCCATGAAACAGGAACAAAAAAATAACACTACCTTAACCCTTGTTCTGACTGTAGATCCGGACCGGACCTCACTTTTTTCCGCTTTACTCGGGCAGGGTTTTTCCCTCAAAATCCGGACGGGAAGCTCCGTCCGGGATCTGCTGTGCCTGCAAATCGGCGTGAGTGCCGACTATCTTGACCAGAGAATTCAAACCATATTCTTAGACGGAAAAGTCGTTGATGATGTCAACACCGCTGTGATCCGCCAGGGATCCACACTTGCACTCTCCGCCGCCATGCCGGGTCTGGCCGGGGCCACCCTGCGCCGGGGCGGTGTTTATGCAGCCATGCGGAGCCAAATTTCCCATAAGAATAAAATAGCAGACGATTCTTTTGAATATGGTACCGTGATGATAAAGCTTTTTAATCTCGTGGCCTTGGAACTGGGCCCCATGTTTCTAAAGCACGGTGTCTGGATCAACGGAAAGAATATGGACATTTTTTTTCAGAAAGTACCCGGTTTTTTCTGGGATGGATGCCGGGCTGCAGAAATCGACGGCCAGCCCCTGGAGGTCGGAGAAATAGCACTCATGGGATGGAGAGACCGGCAGGTCTTTCTGAAGCTCAAGGTCAAAGATAACGATTAAATGATGCCAAACCAAATGAGGGACCCGGCAACAATCTCCGGATCCTTTACCCTTGCCCGAGCCGCCTTACATGCAAAGAAAACTAGCGACACCCCTTTCGATCCTTAAGTCCTTGCGGCAACCTTTCTCTAAGAACTGCTTCTGCCGGCCAGTTGGGTACAAAGCGGGTAAACTTTTTGAATGCAGGCAACCAGCAATCGAATGCGGCACTGCCGGTTGCCTGCCGATAGAACGGCGAACGGTACTGACAGATTAGCCAGAACGACATCCCGCGAATTGGCCATAGGATCAGTCTTTCCAAATTTGCGACCATCTAAAAATCAATTGATCAAGAATTGGGCTCTGCGATTCTTGGCCCAAGAAGCTTCATCTTGCCCTATGGCGATGGGTCGTTCTTCACCAAAACTAACGGTGTTCAGTCGATTGGCGCTGATGCCCAGATCGACGAGAAATTTTTTGACCGATTCAGCGCGTCGTTCGCCCAAGGCTATGTTGTAGGCATCCGTGCCGCGCTCATCACAATGTCCTTCAACAGTAACCGTTACACCTGAATTCGTGCGCAGATAATCGGCCTTGCTGTTTAAAATCTGCTGGGCTTGGTCCGACAATACAGCGCTATCGAATACGAAGTGGATATTCTCGTTGACAAATGCCGTTTCTGCAGCTTCATTGGCAGCTGCTTCCGCCCGAAGTCGATCTTCCTGTAACCGTCTGGCCTGCTCGGCTTCCTCATCGAATCTGTCCGATGCCTTCGGGACTTCCGGTTGGGTCGTCGGTACTGGCTCGGTTTGCACCATTTTTTTGGCACACGAAGCTGAGAAGAACATGGCAGGTAAGATCATTACCAAAACACTGGCCAACCATACGTTTTTTCTCATTTTTTCCTCCTTAGTTTTGACGTTGACAGATCGTTTATGAAAATTCCCGCAGAATACTCCGCTATTTATGGCAAAGATGAATGCAATGCGGGGGGTAAGGGTGATGCAATCCCCCTCAACGTAGTTTAGAACCCTGCCTTTTAGGGCAGGGAATCTCACTGGCGCGCTGTAACATACCTTACGGAGCCGTTCCCAACCGGGGTTTCCGGACGGAAACTTGCTGGTTTCCATCCGAAAACTCAGATTTCGTCTCAAAGTGGCGCCTATTGAAATTGGAGATACTGTTCAGTGCTTTGACCGATGCCATCTCCAGGCTGTCCACGATTTGACCCGCGGTCGACGTCAGTTTGGCATGAAAAAGCAGAAGCGGAATCGCGGACATCAGCCCGAAAGCCGTGGTGTTCATAGCCACCGAGATACTGGCAGAGAGCAAGTCTGCTTTCTCGGCGGGGTTCGCATTGGCAACCGCAGTAAAGGCCTCGATCAGCCCCATAATGGTGCCGAGCAGCCCCAGCAATGTAGCAATATTCGAGAGCAGCGCCACGTACGGCGTGCGCTTCTCCAACTGAGGGATGATCTCCATCATGCTCTCTTCCATGGCGATTTCAATGTCTTCACGACGCCGCACTACACCCAAACGCGCCAGTCCCATTCCCAGCATTTGCGAAATGGCGGATTTGTCCTTTTTTATCATCGCCAGCGCTTTATCGAAATCACCCTTAGTCAGCAACGGATGCAGCAAGTTCCACATTTTGCGATTGCCGTCCCGGATCTGGATCAACTGAAACCACCGCTCGACCGCAATGGCCATGCCGGCCACAAACACGAGTAGAATAGGGTACATAAACAACCCGCCTTTCTGGAAAAATGCCACAATTGAATAAACGCCCATTATTTTCCTCCTGAAATTTCGTCAAACAATTAGATCGTTAAATCTTTATTTCGGCCCACATACTACTGATCCACTCAATCTATGAATCAACCCATCGACCATCATCGGCGTTTCAGCCCGAGACCTTTTTAGCCAGCGGGCAAAAAGTCGATTGGATACAAGATGGTCATTTTTGGCACGCCTTCTTTCGGGCCAAAGTTGAACCTCTTGATGCGTTCAACGATGTTGGCCACCAGTTCGGGTGAAGCCAGATCAGTAGACTCCACCTTACACAAGGACACCGAACCATTTGTTTCGATACTGATTCGCATCAATATCTTTCCGCGCAGTGTCGGGTCCTTGCGCAATTCCCTGTTATATATCCTATATAGAGCTGCCTTGTACCGATCGAATACGATCTGGATTTCTTCGTCGGTTCGTCCTGCAGCAAGCCCATCGCTCGTCGGCCTCGACGATTCCTCCAAATTCGCAATGGCACTTTCTACCCGCACAAAGCCTACGCCGCTGCCGGTACCATCACCGATACCGCTTCCTCCACCACCACCGAGCCGGCCGACATTGCCGTTTCCGATATTTCGGCTGACACCGAAATTACTGATACCGCCGCTGGAACCGCCTTTCCCCTGTATGGCTACCAGCGAGCGCTGGGCCACGGCCTGTCCTTTCACCCGAAAACTTTTATTGCTCAGACGGGCCTCGGTGCCAAGTTTCGCGACAGGAGTTTCGTTCATCAGACCCGCAAAAGCGTCCTTAAACTTAAGAACACCGACGTGGTTAGCTTTTTTACGCGCCGCCGCCGTTCCACCACCTTTAGCAGTGGCCAGCTTCGTCTGTTTTTTCGCGGGGCCCCCACCTTTTGGCGGTTTATCCGGTTTATGCTGCTTATCAGGCGTAGGTTTTGGCTTTTCTTTCGCCTGTTTGGTCTCTTCCGGGGCCTGTTTCGGCACCGGCTTTTTCACCGGTGCCGGCTTAGGCAGATCTTCCTTGACCAGCTGGACCAATCGTTTAGGAATCTCGACTACGGTGTCCGAGCGATCCGGTATCGGTATTTTTATCAAGGGAATTGGAGCACCAAAAACAAAGCATAAGATGAGCGCCACGAGAATGGCGCGACGGAAGCGACTTTCACTCTCAGCCTCCTTGGTCCAGGGCATGACAATCGCGCGATAAGGAACGGGTGAAATCTCCCGTTCTACGACGAACTCTTCCTTGCGCCGTTCTTCACGGTCATATGCATCACGTACTTCTTCATCGAGTATCTGCAGTTCGTCGAGGCATTGGTTGATCTGTTCCTGGTATGATGCCTGTTTTTCCAGAATCCCGCTGATCTCTCCTTCGAAGCGGGCAACACGACTTCGCACCTGTTCCACATGCCGAGCGGCATCCTTGGCCTCCGGGATTCCTTCCCAAAAAAGTTCATCCGCTTTTAGTTCACTCAACTTGTCGAGTGCATTGCAGACATCTTGCAACGCATCGAATCGCTGTCTATCGGCGGAAAACTTGTTGATTTCTGCCTCTACAACTCGCAACTCACTCTCGAGCGCCTCGCGTTTTTGCTCAACTTGCTCGATTTGCGTGTTCAAAGGCGCCAATTCTGATTCTAATATGGATGTATTCACGGCATCCCCACTAGCCCTGTTCGGCCTTCTGAATGACGGCGAGAGAAATCCTTCCGTATCCAGAACCCGTGCAGGTTGACATTATTTTTTTAAGCACCTTGAATGGAATCGTCTTATCTGCAAGGATGGTGATTTCCTTGCCTGCAGCAACTGCCTTGGTGCTTATTCCGATAATATTGCGTTCAAGCTGCTCCAGCCGTTCTGTAATTCCAGCAACCATTCTGACACTGTCATCAAGAAGCTCGGGAGTGTTGACCACGGCTTCGCCCTGAACAACTACCACTTCCGGACTGACCATGATCACAACGGTCTCCCTCGGCTTGGTCTCGACAACGGAATCGGGCAGCTTGATTTGTTTGGGCGTTTCCAGAATATCTCCACCTGATGAGTGGAAAAGCAGAAAGAACACCAGAATGGTAAAAACATCCATGAGCGGTGTCAGGTTCAGACCAGTAACCTTTCTTTTGTTACGCCCCATCCGTTTCATACGTCTGCTATCTCTCATGGCGCGTCTCCTATGGATATGTTTGGGAAGAGAACCATATTCTTAACCTCATCGCTCCCTTCCACATGCTCTTCAGCGCCGCGTACCGCATCCATGATCTGAATCAGATAATCGTATTCGATATCTGGCTCCATCAAGACGGTCGCGTCATCCTTCTTCGGGTATCGAGCCTTCAGGCGCTTTAGCATTTCATACAACATCTGCATATCGTATTGATCGTCCTTTTTCGGAATTGCAGCCTCCACGGAAGACCCGTTGGCAATCTCAAATCCTTTTTTTCGGACAATCACCTCGATAGCGAAATTACGTGTCTTCGAAATCGATCCCCCTGCGGTGGTCGGAACGTTGAGTTCCATGATCGTAACGCGCGAAAAGACGGCACTGATGAGCAAAAAAGGTATGAGCACCACCATCAGATTCAAGAAGCTCGTGATATCCAACCCGGGTGCCTCCTCTTTTCTCCTTCTATTACGATATCGTATGGTCATGATCAGTTCCTCTCTCGAATTGGCGCTTGGCGAAATTGGAGATCGTATTCAGCGTCTTGACCGATGCCATCTCCAGGCTGTCTATAATATGACCCGCGGTCGACGTCAGCTTGGCATGGAGAAGCAGAAGCGGAATCGCGGACATCAGCCCAAAGGCTGTGGTGTTCATGGCCACCGAGATACTGGCGGAGAGCAGGTCGGCCTTCTCGGCGGGGTTTGCATTGGCAACCGCGGTAAAGGCCTGGATCAGCCCCATGATGGTGCCGAGCAGTCCCAGTAATGTAGCGATATTCGAGAACAGCGCTATATACGGCATCCGCTTTTCCAGTTGAGGGATGATCTCCATCATGCTCTCTTCCATGGCGATTTCGATGTCATCACGACGCCGGACCGCACCCTGGCGAGCCAGTCCCATTCCCAGCATTTGCGCCATGTTGGATTTGTCCTTATTGACCATTTTCCGGGCTTTTTCGAACTCTCCCTTGACAAGCACCGGATTCAACTGGTTCCACACTTTTTGGTTGGCGCTCCGAATGCGGGTCAACTGAACCCAGCGCTCAAACGCGATGGCCATGCCAATCGCAAACACGAGCAGAATAGGGTACATGAACAACCCACCCTTTTGGAAGAACGCCACTATTGAATAGAATCCCATCTTTTCCTCCTTTCTTACAAACAAGACAGCAACGTTATTTCGTAGTGCTGACTCGATAAAATTCTAGCCGCCGCTTGAAAACATCCCGGTCCACCGGCACATCGTCCTCATTCAACATCATGTCCAAGCGGGTCTCCCCTCCAAGTTCAGAGCTTTTCCAAGGAACGATATAAAGGGACTTCGGGGCTTCATCGTTACCGACAATAGAAATACCAGACAGCTCCTTGGCTTGGGATTGTTTGTCGTTATTCACATCCTTCACATCCTGAGCCAGGAGCATGGCGGCCGAAAACAGCATGATATACAGACATAAAATTAATTTACGATACATCCTCTTCCCCCTTTAATTGCGCCCAAGCCGGGCGCGCAAATCCGCAATCCACACTTTGACCTGTTTATCTTCCGGCTTGGCCTCACTGTAAATCTCGTAATGTTCAAGTGCACCTGCCGGATCATCCAGATACAGATCGCAGAGAATCCCGAGATTTCTGTGCAAAGGATAATAGTCCGGAAAGCGCGTGATGGCATTCTCATAAATCGCCCTGGCGTCGGCAAATCGCCCAGCTTTGCGACACAACAAACCATATTCAATACTTGCCACCGGATGATCGGGAACCAGTTGCAATGCGGCTTTAAGAGGCTCCTCTGCCTTCTCCGGTTTTCCGATGAGCCGATAGGTAATGGCAATGTCGATATATGGCGCCGTGACGCCCGGAGACTTTTCGATGATTTTTTCCAGAATATCGATTGCCTGACCATAGTCCTGGTCTTTCATCATGGCGATGGCGCGCTCGAAATCTTTTCGAGAGGCCTCATCCATTTGGGGAACTTCCGTGATGATGAACCCTTGCCGGCCATCCTCTAGTTGTGCAACTGTGAAACCTTTGTCCAACGAGGATTCCTGAGAAACAGTGGTTGGTTTAACCTTTGCATTGGTTGCACAACCGGCAAGAGCCAACAGGATCACGAATCCGATGCATGTTCGTTTTATCTGTTTTCGTAATATTCTGTTATGCATGCTATGCATGACTTACCTCCTCGTCGCTGGATCTGTTCCTGTCGACAGAAGACCCGTGCGGCTGACCTGAACAGGTTCCTGGATTTCGGATGTCGTGACAGATCCAGGCTTTTCAACATTCGCAGATTCCGATATTTCAGTGTCAGCAGCCGATTCATCTTTTTCGATCGTAGCAGGCTCTCCAGTTTCGGATGCTGAAACAGGACCGGCCTCTTCGATTTGTATTGGATCGCCGGATTTGGACTCAGTAACAGAACCGGCTTCTTCGACTTTCGCAGGTTCTAATGTTTCGGTGTCAGCAGCAGATACATCTTCTTCGATCTGAGCAGGCTCGCCAGTTTCGAATGCTGAGACAGAACCAGCTTCTTCGGTTTGAGCAGGTCCAGTGGGTTCGGATGCCGTGACAGATCCGGGTTCCTCAACCCGTTCAGACTGCTTAGGTTCAGATTCCGTCACAAACCCGGCTTTATCGCTCTGATCAGGTTTACCGGATTCTGAATCAGGAAGCGCGGCCAGTACCGGCCTATCTATTTCATAAATGTAGGTATCCAGCGAACCGATGACGTCGCCTGTCTCTTCCGGTTTATCATAGCGCGCAGGTACTAATTTGGCCAATTTCTGAAGGCTTTTTTCGATCCACTCATTATAGACACCCTTTGTGGTCAGGGCGAGATTGCTTTGATGGACTTTGATGGCCTTCTCCTCGAAGGGATAGGCCTGCTCTTCGATGGCCAGTTCGTACTGTTCAAGTTCCAAGGGGTACAAACCTCGAGGTATTTTAAGTTTTTTTCCTGCAACGATGAAATTTGATTTATTTAAATTGTTTTCGCGGGCAATCCTTCTGACATCGCTGTCGTATCGTTTAGCAATTGTAGAAAGGTTGTCGCCAGGTTTTACCCTGTAGTAATCAAAGGTTAGCACAGGACGTTCCGAGGTCATCAGGGCCTTGCTGAAGTGGGAATATATCTCGGCCAGATAGAATGTGGCCGCTGCGGTAAGTTCCCCCGACTCGTAGTCAACGAGGCTGTTGAAGCGATTGATTGCTTTTTTCATCAGGCCCTGTTTTTTTTGCAGATTGTCCTTTAACGGCTTAACCAGTTTGACCGCCAAAAACGTTTCATATGTGTTTTCAGCCATCACCAGGGCTGCACTTCCAGCCAGATAGCGTGTCCTTGGGGTGCGGGCGCTGCCTGCGGAGGCGTCGATGGACACGATACGTCCCAATTCTTCCAAATAGGCCGAACGGTCGTTCTGCGCCTTCAGGATTTGTGCGATCTTGTTGCGCGTCTCCAGGTTGAGTTCCACGGGTTGTGAGAAATACCCCACATAACGCTTGTAAACCTCGAGCGCGCGAACGCTGTTGCCGTCCTTTTCATGCAACTCCGCTGCAACCTGGAGGGCATCCCGTCTGATGTCATCGTCCTTGGATTCTTTCTCTATGCGTTCATATTCATTAGCAGCCAGAGAAAGCTGGTTGTTTTCCTTATAGACATAGGCGATCTTTTTGGTCACTTCAGGCTGTAACGGATTGTCGGGGAAACTGTTGCGGAATCCCACCAGCACCATGGCAGCCTTATCCCAATCCATGAGATGGATGAGAGCATCAGCAGCGTCGTACTCGGCTGTTGGCCTGATTTTTGAAATCGGAGCCATGCGACTCACTCGCAAGAAATGATCTGCCGCAGCCCGATAATCTTGGGCGTTATTGGCCAGTTCACCTTGTTTGTAAATCGATGCTGCGAGATTGTCGACCAAATCGTTGCGTGTCTTATCTTCTTCAGGCAGCAACGCCAACACCTTCAAATAAGCAGTTTCTGCCTCGCTATAGCGTTGAAGCTCATAAGAAGAATGAGCGATGACCAACCATGCCCCTCGAACCACATCGACATCGGTGTCTGGAAATACCTCAAGGACCTTGTTTGCGGTGGTCAGTGCCTGTTCATATTCTTTCACCTCATATAGATTATCCGCGGCCGCCCCCAGGACGATGGCGGCCTTTTCGTGATCCGGAAAGGTATCGGCAAATTTCAGCGAGCTGCGGACAACCTCCCGCCTAACCGCATCCTTATCCTCCGGCGCAACGGCATCAAGATGTTTCCGGTATGAATAGACCGCCGCGTAACCGGCTTCGGAGGATTTTTCGTGAAGCGGATATCCATAAGCGGTCTTCTCGAATTCCACGGCGGCTGCACCGAACGATTTGTTTTCCAACAACAGATCTGCTACCTGATAGTTGATGTCCGGTGATTCGATGTCCGCGGGGAACGAGGTCAAAAACTCCCGATACCAGTGCAGCGCCTCTTTGAAATTCGCCGGCTTCTCATCGGCCTTTCGCTTGTCCTGGTAGCAGGCATGATAATGATTCGCCAGATCGGTCAGGTTAGTTTTCAGAAAGCTCAGAACGTCAGGACGGTCGCTCGGCTCGAAATACTTCCAGTACTCGGCTTCCAGGCCGTAAGTCTCGGCAAATTTCTTTTTAGATTCAAGAACCAGACTGGGAAATCCGCCTTTGGCCTGAATTTCGATCACCCGCATTTGGAAGTTCGGCGCCACCTTGTGGAAAGGGTTACGGATCACGAAAGCCTTGTAGGTTTCACTGGCGTCTGCATAACGAAGCTTGTCAAAGTAAAACTCAGCAAGATTGCTGTATACCTTATCCTCGTAACTGCGCTTTCCGTGACGCGAGAAATACTGCATAACGGTATCGGCACCTCCGAGGTTTGAAAAACTCAAACTGAGGACGCGGAAGGTATCATCCGTGCGCTTGCGTTCCTGCTCGTCTTCAGTCTGTTCAAAGTCGTATCCTACGGATACCTTGTGGTCGAGCAGCGCGATGAATCGATGCAGGGCATCTTCATAGAGTTCCTGCTTATAAAACGTCCAGCCCAGTTTATACAGAGCGAGCTCGTAAAAGGAGGAACCAATACCGATATTCACGATGCTCTTATAAGCATCTTCGGCATCGAGATAGTGCTTGTGCGCAAAAAAGTATTCTGCGCGCCGGAACTGTACTTCATCGATATATCTGGACTTCGGAAATTCTTGGACCATTCGCTCCATAACCGCCATGGCCTCCTTGATCTGTCCCAATTCCTCATAGGCACGGGACATCTGGTACAGTACCTGATCGTTGCGCTCGTACAAGGGGTATTCGTTGAGCAGTTTTTTGTAAAGCGCAATAGCCTCGCGAGCACCCGCCCTTTCGAGATCATTACTGCCTTCGGGTCGCCCGTCAACAGCCGCGTCCATACCGGTCGCCTGCTTCTTTCGGGTCGCCCGCATTTCAAAGTCTGCCTCGGACTCATCCTGAACCGGAATATGCGCCAATGTCTGGTCCGGCGATGCACCGGACTCCGAAACGCCTTTCACACGGGCCGCACGTTCCGGGGAAGGCAATGCGCGTGCGGTTGCATTACCGGCAGATTCGGCTCCCTCGGTGAGAGTGCCATATTCTTTTTCGATCTTCAGGTCGGCCAGACGACGAATAGCCTCGGGCTTTAAAGGAGATTCCTGGGTGTCTTTCAGAAAACGACTATAACTCAGCATCGCTTTCTCCAGCCCGCCTTCG
>JBFESJ010000125.1:0-11045 GCA_041548585.1 Desulfobacterales bacterium
CTCGGAACTGCTGAACCCGCTGATGAAAAAAAAGGCAGCATCACGATTAAACCCCCGAATGATGCCACTAAGGCTGAAGCCTGTTATTACTGTCACGGCACCCAATTGTCGATTAAGGGATATGAGACCAGAGACACCGAATTGGCGGGTGAATTGGAATTTCCCATTATTCAAGGCTGGCCCAACCAGGGTGTCGGCCGGATCAATCTGGACGGCACAATGGGTTCGTGTTCCGCGTGCCATACGCGCCACACATTTTCAATAAAAATGGCCAGAAAACCTCACACGTGCAATGAATGTCATACCGGTCCCGATGTGCCGGCGTTTAAGGTCTATTCGGCCAGCAAACACGGTAATATTTTTTCCAGTATGAATACGTCATGGAATTTTGGTGCCGTGCCCTGGACCGTCGGTAAAGACTTTACTGCCCCGACTTGTGCCACCTGCCACGTAAGTTTATTGATCAACACCGATGGAGAGGTCGTGGCTGAACGCACCCATCAGATGGGCAGCCGACTTCCATGGCGGATTTTTGGCTTAATTTATGCCCATCCGTCTCCAAAAGAACCGGATACCACGAAAATTCGGAACAAAGACGGCCAATCTCTGCCCACGGCATTTGACGGTGAATTTGCCTCAAAATTTCTTATCACTGAAAAAGAGATGAACATTCGTAAAGAAAATATGCAGGCCGTCTGCTTGAGCTGCCATGCCACGACCTGGGTCAACGGACAGTGGGATCGCTTTGAAAACACCATTCGCGAGACCAATGCCAAAACCCTGGCCGGAACCCAGGTTATGTCTGAAATATGGCAGTTGAACCTGGCCGATTTTAAATGGAGCGATACGGGACCGGCGGGCAATCCCTTTGACGAAGCCATTGAGAGGAAATGGAGCAACACCTGGCTGATCTATGGCAACCACATCCGATTTGCATCAGCCATGGGAGGCGGCGGCGATTACGGGGTGTTTGCCAAGGGACGCTATGATTTGTCCACAACCATGGTGGAAATGACAGAGTGGCTCAGCGTCCGAAAACGGATGTTTCCGGAAAAGGTCAAAAAATCCAAACCACCGCGCCCCTGATATCTAAGTTTCCATTGATCCGATTAGGCATTATAGAGACCGTGAAAAATTTTTCCCGATGATGAGATCCCTTCAAATTCAGGACACCCGTATTCAGAAACTAAACGATTTAGACATCCGCACCGGTGGAAAATATGTATTGTACTGGATGCAGCAGTCCCAGCGGGCCGAGTACAATCATGCACTGGAATATGCCGTGCAACAGGCCAATGACCTCGGTCTGGGCGTTGTGGTGGCATTTGGCCTCACGGACGATTATCCTGAGGCCAATTTTCGCCACTATACGTTTATGTTGGAAGGTTTAACAGAAACTCAAACGTTGCTTGCAAAGCGTGGTATAAAAATGGTGGTTCGACGGGGATCGCCGCCGGATGTGGCGTTGGAATTGGGAAAAGATGCCGCGATGATCGTCTGTGATCGCGGCTATCTCAAGCATCAAAGATTATGGAGAGATCAGGTTGCTGGAAAGTCTGTTTGTCGGGTTGTTCAGGTGGAATCCGATGTGATCGTTCCGCTGGAGTTGGTCTCCCCAAAAACCGAATATGCCGCCCGAACCATTCGGGCCAAGATACAAAAGCATCTTGACGATTATCTGATTGCACTGAATCGGGTCAAGGTTCAACATTCAACAGTGGATATTTCCATTGATGGTCTTGATTTGAAACGGCCGACGGATATTTTAGCAGTGTTAAACATTGATCTCAGCGTTCCTGCCGTGACCCGCTTTTTTAAAGGAGGAACGTCTCAAGCCAAAAAAATCTTCGGCAATTTTATCCGGTCGCGATTGAAAAACTATGAAAAAAATCACAACCAGCCTCAGACCGACGACATCTCCCACATGAGCATGTATTTGCATTTCGGCCAGATCTCTCCACTCTATCTGGCGCTTAGGATCATCAAGGCGGATCATCGTCTGGATTCAGCCAAGGCGGCGTTTTTGGAAGAACTGATCGTGCGACGTGAACTGGCCGCCAACTTCGTTTACTACAATCGGGACTATGATAATTTCGATTGCCTTCCGAATTGGGCACAAAAGACCCTGGCCGATCACCGAAAGGACCGCCGACCCTATACCTATACCCGCAGACAATTGGAAGACGCCAATACCCATGATCCCTATTGGAATGCCGCCATGCAGGAGATGAAATATACCGGATTCATGCACAACTACATGCGCATGTATTGGGGCAAGAAAATATTGGAATGGTCATCCTCACCGGAATTGGCATTTCGTAACACGTTGGCCATCAATAACAAGTATTTTCTGGACGGCCGAGATCCAAATTCCTATGCCGGTGTGGCGTGGATTTACGGTGTGCACGATCGTGCATGGCCCCAAAGACCAATCTACGGCAAGGTTCGCTGTATGATGGCCTCGGGGCTGGAACGCAAATGCGATATCCGTGGTTATGTGTCCAAGGTCCAAGGCTATATCCCAAAGTGAAGGGATGCGTTTTTTCTATCGGCTCGCGCTTTCGAATGTCGGGATTCGGCAGATCGCAACCGGCCTTTGAATGTCATTTGCATTTTTGAGATGGATTGTGGAGAAATCGTTATAAATAGAAATTGAACAGAGGAGGGATATATGAACGAGCGCTATTCCAATCCGTATGTTATCGGTGTCATTCTCGGTCTGATCCTGTTTTTTTCTTTTTACACCATGGGCCGAGGTTTGGGTTCCTCGGCTTCCTTTACCCGGATCGCCGCCGCCGGCGTCCATCTGGTAGCTCCGGAACATGCCGAGGCGAATGCGTATTTTTCAAAATATTTTAAAGGTGGAAAATCACCGCTCATGGCTTGGCTGGTCTTTCTGACATTGGGCGCAGCTCTCGGTGGTCTGTTTTCGGCCTTTATCAGCAACCGAATCATAGGTGAAGTTGCCCGGGGGCCTTCCATCAGTGTTTCAATCCGTCTTTGGCTTGCATTGGGCGGCGGTATACTATCCGGATTTGCTGCACGTCTGGCCCGGGGATGTACCAGCGGCCAAGCCCTCACCGGCGCTGCTGGACTGGCGTTTGGAAGCTGGATCTTCATGTTTTGTATCTTTGCGGGGGCCTATGCAACCGCGTATTTTTTTAGAAAGGAGTGGTTGTAATGG
This sequence comes from Desulfobacterales bacterium, assembly GCA_041548585.1. GTDB lineage: Bacteria > Desulfobacterota > Desulfobacteria > Desulfobacterales > UBA11574 > UBA11574. The sequence continues at coordinate 3,185 of JBFESJ010000125.1, forward strand.
GACCTTTGTATAAATTTGGGTGGTTCGATTTTGCGTACAGTCTTCAGTTGGCCGTGCTCATCGGGTTTTTGTTCGGATTCGTGCTCGAGAGGGCGGGGTTTGGAAACCCCAGAAAACTGACAGCCATTTTTTATCTCAGAGATTTTGCTGTGTTAAAGGTCATGTTTACTGCCATTGTCGTTTGCATTCTCGGTTTGCTCTATTTCTCTGTTTTCGGCTGGATCGACCTTGGCCGTGTATATCTTTTGCCGACCTGTATGTGGCCCCAAATCTTGGGGGGATTCGTTTTGGGGGTCGGGTTTGTCATGGGCGGCTACTGCCCAACAACATCGGTTGTGGCGACGGTATCAGGGAAATTGGATGGATTGATTTTCATTGTCGGCATGATGATCGGCGCCATTTTCTTTGCAGAAGTTTTTCCGGTGTTGGAGGGATTCTATAACTCCGGCTACATGGGGGCAATTCGACTCACGGATGTGCTCAAAATAAATTCCGGAATTATTACATTGCTGGTTTGTCTTCTGGCTGTCTTCGCCTATTGGTTTGTGGAGAGGGTGGAGCAGAAGTTCGGTGATAAAAATTTGTTGCCAGGGGGTTCACCGAAGATCAAGCGAACCGCGGCAGGACTTCTTATCCTGTTGGCTTTGATACTGGCCGTCGTCAATCCGGATCGAACGATTGCCAAGCCCGCTCCTTCTGAAATACAGACTGAAGAGGGGGCGGAAGCGATAAAAAAACCGATGCAGGAGATGGAGAAACCTGCTTCATCCGGTTTTAAAATTGTGGATGATGAGGGGTGTTAATAACTAAATCTTGTATGAAAATCCAGGCAATGTAAAAAGGAGAGGTATGCCGTCCGCCTGCCTGCGGAATATGGACGACCGTAAAACCGGTAAGATCGATGAACTTTAAGCCTTCCTGCCACCCGGCCTCCCGTATAAAACTTTCTCAGGCCCTGCTCTCAAACTTATAGCAGTTGCCAAAAATATATTCCGATTTATCCGCCTTTGGTGTGGTTGAATTAATAACGGTCACAATTTGCGGTAAACCGCCGGATGATTTTGTTTAGGTCGGGAAGCTGTCTGAGCAAATTAGAGCGCGTTAAAGAGAACATCTTCGAAGTTTTTCAAATTAAAAAATAAAATCAAACGACTATACGATATTCTAAAAAGCCATAACCCTGTTCTCTTTTACGCGCTTTTGTTTGCGAGTTCTTGCCGATCTAAACGAAATTATCCGGCGGCTGAAACGGAATATTATTCTGACAATAACTATAATTCCGAAACCCATGGCCAAAAATTCGAGCAAAGCAATGGAAAAGTCCATCAAATTTTTCTAAAAACCGCATCACAGACAATGATAGGTTCTTACTATTAGTAAAACCACATTTATCTCTGATTGTATTTTTTAATTAAGCGCTTATGTTTTATTATCTAATGCAACTAAATCACACGATAAACTTAATATTTAAATATAACCCATTGATACTCAAACTTGAGATTTTGTTTTGGGAATCAATGAAGACGAACCTTGAGAAAGGCGGATAAGATGACACATAATAAAAAAAACATAGCGGCAGACATTCATTTTCGAATGAAATGGAACAGCTCTGAGGCAGTGCATACCGAAGAATACGAAGCTTCCAATGTCAATTTCTGGAGGGATCTCTTACCCGTCGGATTATCGGACAAACTTGGAACCAAATCCCTTGGACGGATGATTGAGGTCGATTTTGGTCCGGGAATGATTTTTTCCGGGCATGATATCCAAAAAACTTTTGAAATCAAAGGGGGGCAATTTAACCGTCGGTTTATTCCGGACAAAGACATCGAGCCCCGTATGGGACGTTTCTATCCCAAAGGAATTTTAAAGGGTGTTGCCGGAGTTTTTCCCCAAAATCTGCATCCTTTTCGATGTGTCGGCATCGAAAACGGTCACTTAAAAGTCGATTTTAACCACCCTCTGTCAAGTCGAAGCATTCAGATCGAGGCATTCGTCAAAAGGATCAGACTCAAGTCGGTGGAGCGAGGCGGCAGATGCAACGACTGGATGGAAATTATCGGTGATGGACCCGGTATGCAGGCCCGTTGGGAGGGGGAACCGACGGATTTTTTATCGGAAAATCCTTTTCAACGACAAGATGATCATTCTGATCTACTTTACTACCAAAAACCGAGATTTGTGCAGCATATCGACGATCGGGCCATTGAGGTTGTAAAAGATATTCACGGTCAACTGCTCCATGATGGCATGCGTGTGCTGGATTTGATGAGCAGCTGGAAATCCCATTTGCCTGAGGATTTGCGTTTGGAAAAACTTTCAGGACTCGGTCTCAACGCTGAAGAACTGGCGAAAAACGTAGATCTAACGGACTGGATTGTTCATGATCTGAATGAAAATCCGGAGTTGCCTTACAAGACCGGATCTTATGATGCGGTCATCTGTACGGTTTCCATAGAATATCTGATCGATCCTGAAGCGGTATTCAAGGAGATCGGTCGGATTTTGCGACCGGGGGGACTGTTGATTGTAACATTTTCCAATCGCTGGTTTCCTGAGAAGGTGATCAATATCTGGAAGGATCTACACGAATTCGAGCGTATGGGGCTTATTTTGGAATATTTTCAACACAGTAAAAAATTTAAAGATCTGGAAACTTATTCAATCAGAGGTTTGCCTCGACCGACCAATGATAAATACTATTATGAAATAGCGGATTCAGATCCCATTTATGCGGTATGGGGTTACAGGGGGTAAAGAACAGGAAAACAGCAGTCTATTGAAAAATGAACCGGAAAGCAAAGTATAATTCACCTCCCGAAACAACTTATTCTGTTTAAACATGTTATGAAAATTATGAAAAATAGTGCCCGTCCATTGATTAGGATTTTTGTTAAAGATCGAGGCATGCGAAAAAAATAACCACAGGCATATCATTGATATTCCGAGGATTATTTTTTGAGCATAACACAGAGATTGGACAAAAAGACCATTCATGGATGGGCACTGACTAAATCTGTGCGATGTTATCCTTTAACTGTGCAATTTCTAGACCCAGACTGACACACTGTTTTCCTTCCATACATAATTCTGCGTCTTGATCTTCCAGAAAGGTTTTCAGCTCAAGATGATCCTTTTTTAGATTTACAGTCCATGATTTTTGTTCTTCATCATAATCGACGTCAACATCGATTCCACACTCACCGATGTCCGGATACAATTTTCTTATTTTTTCACACAATTCTTTTTTATCGTACATGAGCGCACACTCCTTTGTTTCATGATTGTAATGCCCTGTTTTTATCTTAATATTCCGTTATCCTTTTACTTTAATACAGCGATACGATAAGTCAAATCCAAATACTCTTATTCTTCCTTTACGTTCAGCAAGTTATCGATTTTCGATTGGATTTCGTCTACCTGTGTATCGGACAGAAAAAATGGGTAATCATTTTCTGAAGAGATTGCCGGATAATTTTTTAGATTTCCATCTTTTTTTGAAAATATCAACAGCGAATATTTCTTTTCACCGCTGAGATCAACGGAATAGATCGGGTTATTTAAATCCGCTTTTTTAACATCGTTAATATATTTTTCACACTCCAGTTGATTCAAAAAACTCAATAGACTGCTAACCTTAGAGAGATCCCCTGTTTTACCTTCGGTATCCTCCCACACGATTTTGGTTTTTGCACCTTTAGGGACATTGTCTGTTTTGTCTTTCTTTTCAGGGGGTGTTTCGGCGATCTCTTTTTGATGGAGAGCGATTGTTTTTTCATCATGGGTAAGCTTAATTTCACGAATGGTATTTTGCGCGAAAGACAATACGCTCTTGTCCCGCAAGTCATCGACGGTTCGGTCAAATTTTCCCCTGAAATCTCCTCTGGCATGGTACACGTTGGGATCGTTCGACAGTTTAACAAAGGTGTGCTGAAAGGTTGGAGCTGCTTTACCGATATTAAATTCGCGACTCAGGGTTTTACCCAGCCAGGCTTTAACATTGATATTTTTATCGTTTGTCAAATCATAACGGGTATAATTCTTTGATTCCGATACCAGGGCAGTCAGTTTTAGTTGTTCAGTAACATTGAGCATATTTTTGACTTTTGTCGAATCAGCGGGATACCCGTTCGGTTCAATACGCCATGTGTTGTCTTTTTTGTTTAAGACAATGGTTTTGCCAGCCGTGGTGATCTCAAATTTTGAAATATGTTTCCCGGAAAGTGCGGCAAGTTCCGGAAGCTGATAGTGTGTTCGGTTTGACCGATGCAAAACAAGATAAAGAATCAATGCAACCATAATGGCTGCCAGAATTAAATATTCTTTTTTCAGCTTCATATCCACCTCTTTCTATATGCATTCAAAGTTCAAAGGTTCCTGGTTCACGGTTGATGAAAGATTGCATAGTAGATTGAACCCTGAACTCTAACCCCTTGAACAAATAAACTTTTTTTACTTCTGAAACATCATCTGTATTTGTTTTTTTCTGGAATGGCGTCGCAGCCATACAATCAGGCCAATAAAAACCAGCACCACCGGGAGTCCGCCGATATTCAATGTTTTGACAAAAGTTTTTGTCAGCGATCCGGTATCATGCAGGGGATTAAAACGGAGCACCTTACTTCTCATCGAGGCAATATTTTCACGATGATTCAAGGCATCCAGCGTGTTCAAAATAAACATATCATTGGGGCTTTCACCTTCGGGGTTCAGAACATTATCTTTGAGCATTTCCGATGACGCCATCAAGAAGATTTTTCCAGGCTTTCCTCTGGATATTACTTCGCTGCGGCCTTTTATTTTCGACATGTCAACCGTGGCTGTTTTCTCTGCCGGTTCTGGAGCGCTTTCTTTTTTATCCTTGGCATCCGCATTTTCATCCTGTGATTTTTTTTCCGGGATCGGTTTGCCGTCGAAATAACTGGGAAACTCCCCTTCAACGATATATGCCAATGGAAAATTCTGCTTATCGTCATCCGAGGGTGGAGGGCTGAGAAACATCGGATTTAGACGGATGTTTTCACGCATCTCCCAGGATTTTTCAGAAGATGCAAATAACTTGACAGCCTTGAGTTTGTTTTCCGAAATCCGTGCCTCGTCCAACTCCAGCGGGGATATTTTAACCGCAACCAGGCCCTTGATACCACGCATAAATTTTAGATCATGGTTGATGTTTCTATTTTTGATGATAGGGGCAAAATATATGGGCCTTTCTCCACCCCCCATGCTGTGAGGGAGCCTTTGTTTGTGGCAATTTTCATCAAGTACGTATGATTTTTTGATATGGATTCCATAATGTGCCAGCAATTTGTCAAGTCCTGTATCCAGCGGCACATAACTGGCACCCCGGTTAAATCCAAGACGTTGTTGATTCGGGGGACTGACTTCCTTGAAAGCATCGAGAAACAGCGCAAGATTGGTTCCTTTCATCAAGGCCTGATCGATCTGGTAAAGCGCGTAGTCGGAAAAATTTTCTGTTGGACGCGCGATGACTAAGCAATTGAGACTGCCGGGAATGGACTGGTCTTTTAGATTAATGGGTTTCACGCTGTAACTTTTTGATACCAGGCTTGAAAATGTGGATATTGCGTCCGGATTTTGCTGGCCCGTGGGTGAAAAACTCGAAATACTCAGCGTGCCGTGGTCCGCCAGATACCCAAGATCCTCGTTGATATCGACCAGGGTTTCAAGGTTGTCGTTGATGACATTTTCCAATTGATCCATGTTCACCAGATTATATTGGGTTCCGACGATGGGAAGCCTGAGTACATCTAATAGGGGTATTTTTCTGGCTTTTTCGCCGTATTCCATCACAAGACCGATAATGCCTTTTCCGGCCGGGATCTTGCCATCGGAAAGATCAGGCCATTGAAGTTGAATCAGATTATGGGGTTTCCATGATGATGCCTTTGATGGTTCCGTCGAGGGATCGACGTAAGTATATTCCAGTTTTCCATAGTTTTTGGCATTGAGACGTTCGATAATCTCTTTTACTTTTGCCGGATATGCAGGAAGTTGGTTGAGACCCATTAACGGCGCCACAGATTTTAATGAAGAAGATAGAAACAGTGTGACCCTTATTTTATTTTCCAGGCTCAGTAATGCGCTGATTTTGTTGTTCAGTTTCTGTATCGCCGTTGTCAGTTTATACTCCAATCCATTGATGGAGGTAATGGTGGGAATCCGTTCCACCATGTCACCGTGAATCAATACCAGCCCCATATAGGCTTTTTTAAATTTGACTTCATCTTCTTCAAAAACTTGAATCTGAACCGGGTTTATACCGTAATTCTTCGCCAATTTCTGATTTTCCCGCGCCAAAGGATTCATCCCTTGAGACTCGGGACTGACATCATAAAATCGGTAGTTAAAATATTGGTTGGCATGGATTGCATATTCCTCAAGGAGATCGTTTAAATATCGTTCCGTATTGTTGTGCGGTGCCGGCAGGTTTTTTGTAAAAAAAACATCGATGGTCAAAGGTTCGGAAAGGGTGGATACCACCTTCTTGCTGGCTTCGGATATGGAATAGATTCTATTTTCGGTAAGATCGGCTCTGAAAAACAGTGTTATCCCCGCCACATTAATGAGTACGATGATTGCCAGATAGATACATAGCTTGATATATTTTGCATATCGTTTCTGAGTGCCCATTTTAGCTCCTTAATTTTTTTCCTGCATGACCAGATGGGTGCCGTAAAGGCCGATAAACACAACACTTAAAAAATAGATGACGTCTCTCGAATCAACAATCCCTTTGGCGATGTTGTTGAAATGAAAATCCGCGCCAAGATAACCGATAACGCCGAGCAGCGAAGGGGGAAAGAAAAAGAGCATTTTGTCGATCAACGTGAGTGTGAAGCAGATGGCCATGCCGACGATAAAGGCGATAATCTGGTTGCGTGTCAGCGAAGAGGCAAACAGTCCCACCGCGACAAACGCCGCACCCAGCAAAATAGCGCCCAGATAGCCTCCTGCAACGGGCCCCCAATCGAGCTGGCCCATAAAGGCGATACATATCGGATAGGCAAAGGTCGGGACAAGAGCGGCAGCGACAAATATAACGCCGGCTAAAAATTTGCCGAAAAGAATGTCCTTGAACGTTACCGGCAGGGTGAGAAGCATTTCATAGGAGCCCACATTCAGCTCTTCGGAAAAGAGTCTCATGGTGACTGCCGGAATCAAAAAGGAAAAGGTAATGGGAAGCAGATTAAAAAAATTTCTCAAATCTGCCTGGTTGTAATAGAAAAATGTCGTAAAAAAGAACCACCCGGTCACCAGTAGAAAAATAGAGATGACGATATAGGCGATGGGGGATATGAAATAGTCTTTCAATTCTTTATTGCAAATGCGGATCACCTGTTGCATGTCAGTCCTCCTTGGTCAGCTCGCGGAAAACGGTTTCCAGCGTTTTGGTCTCCTGATGAAATTCGATGAGAACCCAGGATGTCTGTTTGATGGTTTGATAAATGGTTTCTCTCAGGTCGATCGCTGATTCACACGCGAGTCGTATGCTAAGGTTGCCGTTTTGTACCTCATTAATTTTTTCAATTTTTTCGATGCCTTCAATTTTATTTAATTGATCGTGTACATCTTGAAAATCGGCGTTCAGCAGGTCTAAATGGATGAAGTGTTTTTGACCGGCAGATTGTTTGAGATTTTCCATGATATCGTCTGCGACAATCTTGCCTTTGTTGATGATGACCACGCGGTCACAGGTCGCTTCCACTTCGCTCAGAATATGGGTGGAGAGAATGACGGTTTTCTCTTCTCCGATCTTTCGGATGATCTTACGGATCTCTGCGATCTGGTTCGGATCCAGACCGGAAGTGGGCTCATCGAGTATGAGGATTTCCGGATC
>JBFESJ010000126.1:0-10714 GCA_041548585.1 Desulfobacterales bacterium
GCCTTTTGTATGGTTTCCATCACCTGTTTGACTCTGTCGGACTGGACGATAATTTCGATCTTTATTTTTGGGATAAAATCGACCACATATTCAGCGCCCCGATAAATCTCCTTATGGCCTTTCTGACGGCCGTATCCCTTGACCTCGGAAATCGTCATCCCCTGAATGCCGATTTCATTGAGGGCCTCTTTGACGTCATCCAGTTTGAACGGCTTGATGATCGCCTCTACCTTTTTCATAATATTTCCTCCTTATGTTGTTAAACCTCGGGACGAATCAGCGATATCAGTTGCCGTCCCAACCAGGGATCGAAAGATCCACATACGACAGGTGAATATGTTCCACTCATTTTGGTTTTAAGTTTTGAAACCCGGCAAAACTTCTTTAATGGATGTTTTAATCTTCTCTACCTGATCCGGTGAATCAACTTTTTGTCCATCAAAATCCCTGACATAAAAAACGTCCACAACCTGGTCCACCTTTGTTGCGATCTTGGCCACCCAAATATCCAGCCCGCACCTGAAAAGCGCATCGGTAATCTTGTAAAGAAGTCCCGCAAAATCATAAGTAAATACTTCAATAATCGTAAAAAAACTCGAGCTGTCATTGTCCACGTTGATTTGATGGGGCCTGCCTTTTGCGTAGCGCTTGTCAGGTCGGTAGACCGCTATTTTTTCTTCCAGCGCCGTCTTTAGATCAAGATCTCCGGACACCGCAGACTTGAGATGGGCTTCAGCCTGTTGCCACCGTTCCTTTTCAAAAATCTGATCCAACGGCGGGTTAACTTCAAAAATATCAAGGGCAATATTATTCCGCCATGTGAAGATCTGCGCATCGAGGATATCCAGCCCGTTCAGCGTAAATGTCCCCGCAATCTTTGAAAAAAGACCGGGACGATCCTGTGCGCAAATGGTGACCGTTCGGGTATTGGAATCCGGAGTTTTTGTAACGTTCCAGATAACGTCCGCTGTTCCCATATTTTTATACAGTTCGATATGTTCCATGATACTATCAGACGGCATATAAAGAAGGTATCGAGGAGACATGAAATTGAAAAGTGTCTCCATATCATTTTCGGCATAGTATTTTATGGCAGACCCGAAGACTTCGGCTTTTTTCTTCTCAACAGCTTCAACAGCCTCTCTGGATGCAAGTTCCCCCTTTTCAAGGACATTTGAAACTTTAAAGAAAAGATCTCTTAACAGTGTAGCGGTCCAGTCACTCCAGGCTTTTGGACCGGTGGCCATGGAATCGGCCACAGTCAACAAATAAAGCATTTTTAGACGATCGATATCTTTTATCTTTCTGGCACACGAGATGGCTGTCTCTTCATCATTGAGATCTCTTCGAGTGGCGGTCTTAATCAATAATAGATGCTCTTTTATCAATAAAGAGACCGTTTCAATATCCTCGGTGGGGTAGCCTTTCTTAAGCAGTATCGACGCTGCAATCTCGGCACCGCTGATGGAATGACTCACACCGGTTTCACCTTTACCGATGTCGTGCAAGAGCGCCGCCCACAATAAAAGATTTCGTTTTTTAAGCCTTTTAAAAATATCACTGCATAAGGGATATTTTGAAATTCCTTCGGATGTGCCGAATCTTTTTATATTCTGAACTGCTCTTAGCAAATGTCGATCAACCGGATAAAGGTGGTACTCATCATATTGAATTCTATCGGAGATTTCTTTAAATTCTGGAATAAATCGGGCCAAAAAACCAGTATTTAGCATTTCGTTGAGCACATTAAATGTCGATGACGGTTTGGCTAAAATCCGTTCAAATGATTCAAGATTTAACACCGAAGAAGAGAATTCTTCGTTAACAAGAAAGGAAAATTCCCTGACCAGCCGTTTGGCCTCTGCACCCAATGGAATTTTCAGGGTCGCGCTTTCTTCAAATATTTTTATCAAAAGGTTCGGATCGCTCAGAATGTCTTCGGAAGAAACAAAGTTGATCATCCCATTTTCCGTAATTTCGAGCCCCTTAAAAAGGGTGTGTTTTAGGATCTTTCTCGAGCGCTTAACATTCTTAAACAATCCCAGCTCGTATAGAAACATCAGGTGCTGCTGCTTCAAAAATTCCATCTGGCTATGAAGCTTGCTCAAAAAGCGTTCCACCGGCTGTTGACCGTTTTTTTTGCCAAACTTCAGGGCATCAGCCATTTTGATCTGGTATTCAAAATAGAGCTGATCACATTTCCTGCCGGACAGATGATGCAGACAATTTCTGACATTACCGATAAAATTCAGGGCCTTTTTGAAAGATTGAAACTCATCGTGAGACAAGAAACCATAATACTCTAGGTCTCTAAATTGTGTAAGATTCGATTTTAAACGGGCGATCCAGAGCATGGTGTGATAATCTCTCAACCCCCCCTGACCTTCTTTGAGGTTGGGTTCGAGCAGGTAAGAAGAATCACCGAAATAGTCATGCCGAAGGCGACTGTTTTCAACCAGTTTTTTTATGATTTTATTTGAATGCCTGGTTGTAATCCGCTTTCTAAGCTGTTCCATTAAATAAGAATACAAAAGAGACATACCGCATATCAAACGGGCATCCAGAACAGAGGTCAGCACTTCAATATCCTGACCTGCCAATTTGACACATTCCTTCAGGGATCGTGTAGCGTAACCCACTTCAAGGCCGAGATCCCATAACGGGTAGACAACTTCGCGGATAAGATCAGCAGCCTCATCCGGCACGTGTTTTTCAAAAAGAAAAAGAAGATCCACATCCGAGTGGATAAACTGTTCTCTCCGGCCATACCCTCCCAGTGCAATAATGGCATAGGGATTCTTTTCCATTCCCATTTGAGGGCCAATAATGGAATTTTCAAAACTTTCAAAGAAATATTCGTCGAGAATCTGTGCATGTATGTTTATAAACTCGGGCGCTTTTCTCTTTAAAAACCCGGAAGTCAGATTATCGGTCTTTTCCCGCAGCTGCTCTGCGGCCAGCCTGTGCTTCTCTATATTTTTTGCATTTAAACGTGTCATTTCAGCAGAAACGCGTCTCATGGGGTGTAAAATTTAATCTGGGTTGTGACATCACTTTTATTAGCAACAGCTGTGCCACAAAGCCAAATATCCATAAATATTTATAAGTGCTTATATTTAATTGAAAAACCAACCTGGAGAAAAACCCGAATAATTACAATTTTGTATTTTTTAATCCCAATTAATTACAAAAATGTAACCCTCATTCAATTTCCATCATATCTTTCCAGATTTGTCTGACATTTTCTCGCATACCAAGAAATTTATTTTTAGGGGCTTTGGCAGGTTTCTCCTGAAGGCTATACCGGTGTACAGCTGATCGGTAGGTCAAATAGGCAATTTTTAAGATGTGGGCGACATGGTCTTTCATAACACCAGTGTCTTTCAATGTTTCGAGGAGCCTTACAATATCGGTCCATTTTAATAACTCTTCGTATTTGCAAGACCTTAAAAGGACCAGATACTGCACCAAAAATTCAATATCAACGATTCCTCCCGTATCTTGCTTGAGATCGAAAAACCCTGAACCGGCACTCAAGAGTTCCCTTCGCATCCGTTCGCGCATGTCAATAACCTCTTCTCGAAGTTTGGTCTTGGCGCGAGGCCGGGCAAGGACTGCGTTACGTATCTGATTAAAGCGTTCTGCCATATTTCGATCACCAATGATGGGTCTTGCTTTGATAAGGGCCTGATGCTCCCATGTCCAGGCTTTGTTTATCTGATAATCTTTAAACCCTTCTATATGGCTCACCAGAATGCCCGAACTGCCGCTGGGTCGAAGGCGCATATCCGGCTCGTACAGCTTTCCTGCGGAGGTATGCGTGGTTAAAATATGTATGACTCTTTGGCCCAAACGGGCAAAAAACTGCTGATTATTAATAGGGCGCCTACCTCCCCGGGTCTGTCCCTCGGTTCCTGCATGGAGAAAAACCATATCCAGATCCGATCCATAACCGAGTTCAAATCCGCCCAATTTCCCATAGGCAATGACGGAAAATCCCCGGCCGATGTCTGTGTTGTCCAATCGACAGGTCGGTGTCCCATGCTTTTCAGTCAGGTGATTCCATGACAGTTCAACAACTTCGTTTAAAACCGTCTCTGCGATTTCGGTGAGATGGTCGCTGGTCCGCATCAATGTCAGGGCACCGGTGACATCTGCTGCGGCCACCCGCAATATATTTACCTGCTTAAAAATGCACATTTCCTGTATTTGATGCTCGAGATCCTGATCAGATGCCAGATCAAGCCGCTTGCGGATTTCCTTTATGAGTTCCGGTTTTTCCGGAGGACAATACAGTGTACGTGGGTCAAGAAATTCGTCCAAAAGCACGGGATGGCGAGAAAGAAATGAAACGATCCAAGGACTGGCACTGACCAGCTTCACCGTATGGACGATAGCCGTTGGATTTTCAAGCAGCAGCGCCAGATAGTTGGTACGCTGTTCGATGGTTTTAATCAGGTCGACAATTCGATTCAACGCTACAATGGGCTGTTCAGAGCGCCCGATTTCTTTGAGCATCAAGGGCATCAATCTGTCGAGACGACGACGGCCGGCACTGCTGAGCGACCGGGTTGCCGGGTGACTTCGAAGGTGACCCAATAGACGCTCGACCTCATCTGCATTCTCATATCCGGCCGTATAAAGTATCTTCCGACAGTATTTATCCTCAAGAAGATTGTCCCATATCGCCGCTAAACCGGCCTCAATTTGTTTATCGTGATCATCGGTTATCTCCGAATCTTTAGCTTCCAGTAATTTGTCAAAATGCTGGTGAACAACTTCCCGGTGTTTTTCAAGACAACGGATAAACGATATTGTGCTGTCAAATCCCAGGGATGCTGCCAAACACGCCTTTGCAACCGGATCCGACGGGATAGCGTGGGTCTGTTGATCTGAAAATTCCTGAAGGCGATGCTCTGTATTTCGTAAAAATATATAGGCCCTTGTGAGTTCATCACAGACTTTTTCGGAAATGTGATTTTCATGGGCAAGAACGTTTAATGTCTTTTGTATGCTACGCTCCTGAAGCGAAGGTGTAACGCCGCCTCTTATGAGTTGAAATACCTGCCCAAAAAACTCAATCTCACGTATTCCGCCGAAACCGAGCTTGATGTTGTCTGACATTCCTTTGCGCTTGATTTCAAGGGATATCTTTTGTTTCATTTTTCTTAAAGATTCAAATACGCCAAAGTCAAGATACCTTCGATATATAAAGGGCTTCAGTCGTTTTAGAAGTCGTTCCCCGGCCGGTTTATCTCCCGCGACAACCCGAGCTTTTATCAACGCATATCGTTCCCATTCCCGTCCCTGTTCCTGGTAGTATCCCTCCATTGCATCGAAACTCATTACCAAAGGCCCGCTTTCGCCATAAGGCCGAAGGCCCAAGTCCACGCGAAACACAATGCCTTCTGGAGTGGCGGCCCCGATAACTTTGATCAATCGGCGGCAGAGGCGAACAAAAAATTCTTCGTTACTTATCGGCGTTGAACCGCCTTGGGTTATTCCGGGTTCAGAAAAAGCAAAAATCAAGTCCACATCTGAAGAAAAGTTTAACTCCAGGCCGCCAAGCTTGCCCATTCCCAGCACAACAAGCTGTTGAGGCGATCCGTCGTATGCAGTGGAAATGCCGTACGTTAAACATTGCCATTGGTAAAGAAAAGACACTGCCTGATCGATGCAGGCATCGGCCAGAGCGGAAAGATCGGTCATGGTTTCTGAAAGACTTGCCCAGCCCCCCAGGTCTCGCCAGGCGATCCGGACCATTTCTTGCCGTCTAAACCGGCGAAGTCGCTTTATCAGCTGTGTGTCGTCTTTGATATCCGTCAGATAGGACACTAATTTTTCAGAGTATGCGTCCGTTTCAAAATTTCTTTGAAGATCGCCGCTTTCCTGCAAATTTTTTAAAAGCTCTGGATTTCGCGTGCAACTTTTAAACACAAAATCACTAAAGGTAAATACCCTTTTTAGAGCATTAATGAATTCAGAATCATCGGGCAGGGATACATCCGCGTCTTTTGCTGCAGCAAGGAATGCTTCGTATCTGCTTTCAGTATATTCCTTCAGCATCGAGGGTATAATGGCTGTGAGTTTCATCTTCGGCAATAAAGGTATCGGTTGTGAATTATTGATAACGGCTTCAAAATAACCAACAAAAGTATTGTAACAACTGATTTTTTATAAAAGAATAACAATAGATTTTCAATATAATTCCCTAAAACTCCAAATCTTTATTGCAAAACAAGACGCTTAAAGGTATCGATGCACTTTTAGAAATTCAACCTGTTGATTTTGATGGACATATAACAATCTTCCTTGAATATCCCTTGACATATCCTTAATTTTACAATAGTTTGAAGTCTTCATTAGTTTCATCCAAGCTAATGTCATAAGACTTTCCCATAAGGAAAGCCTCTTGTTTGATGCTTGGCCCAAAAGAAATTATATCCTTTCTTAGAAGCCATATCTTCCAATTAAAGTAAGAAAATGTTCTAGCCTGTTCCAATAATCTTGATTTATCTTAATGTGATAATTCATAAGGAGAGACGATCAATGGCCCCAAAAATAGATTTAGATACACTCATGGAGGTGCTTCCTTACCAGAGGAAAAGAGGAAAATGGAAGAGCCTTCAACTGGACTGGAAGAAAGAGTGGGAGCGGTTCGACGCCAAAAAGCTTTTTAAGTTTGACCTTGCTGACATTCCAGAAGACAAATTGAACGCTGCTCGAGAGCGTAAAGAATCCATCCTGGACGGCAATCACGCCGCGCTTTCCATCCTCACCCGCCTGGTGGACGGACTCTGCGGCTATCCCATAACACCATCAACCCCCATTGCCGAAGATTTTGCCAAAGTCGCCGCCCAAGGACAAAAAAATCTGTTCGGCACCGAGCTAATGTATTTTCAGCCCAGTGATGAGCTTTCAGCCATTGCAGCGGTCGAGGCCATGGCGTGTCAGGGGGGGAGGTATGTGGACAACACCTCTTCACAGGGGTTGGTGTTAAAGACTAAAAACCTCTATTCAGTGGCGGGCAAACGACTGCCGGCAATCATGACGGTGATGGCCCGAGAAGTGAATAAGGGATCGTTGAGCATTCACTGCGGCCACAACGATTTTTACGGTGTTCGAAATACCGGCTGGGTTCAGCTAGTTTCTGAAAACAATCAAGAACTCCATGATTTGCTGCCAATCGCCTTTAAAACCGCCGAGCTTCGCCAGGTCATGCTGCCGTTCATGGTGATCGGTGATGGATTTATCAAATCCCATGCTCTTGAAAACATAAAACTTCTTTCAGACGACTTTCTGAAGTATTTTGTCGGGCCGCCGAACCGGCTTTATCAGCCTGATTTTGAACAGAGATACCTCACCGGAACTTTTACCGATACCGATCTGACCATGGAAGGTCAGGTGGCCCAAGATCTTGCCTACCGTTTTGTCAAGCGGGGGGTTATCGCTGCCATGAACGTGATGAACCAGATTTTAGGTACCAACCTCAAGGTTGTGGAATGCTACCGCACCGAAGATGCCGAAATGGTCGTTGTTGTTTTAGGGTCGGCCGCCGGTGTTCTCAAGGATGTGGTTGATTACTACCGGGATGTTCAAGGATTGAAAATAGGAGTCGTTCGGCCGGTGTTATTCAACCCGCCATGTTATGAGGAAATCGCCTATGGTGTTCGCAACGCCAAGGTCATTACTGTAATGGAGCGAACCGGCATGGTTCACAATCAGCTTCTTCTGGCCGATTTGCAGGTAGCGCTTCAACTGTCTCAAAGAGCCTATCGCGAGGGCAAGGATGAGCACAAACTATACGCCCGAGACGATATGCCCACCCTTTTGCATGGGGTTTACGGTCTGGGTAGCAAAGACTTCAACAAGTACGATGCCGCCGCGGTCATTGAGAACATGCGGGCCTGTTTGGAAAGCAAAAGGGACGATTTTATCCGGGACTTTTATTCCGGCGTCGAAGGCCCCTACACCCTGAAACCTGAACAACTTCAGGATTATAAGGACCGGGAGCTGGGCCTAACCTTTATCGGTATAGGTGCCGAAGGCGTTAAAACCGCCCTGGAAACCGCAGCGGTGATCTATGCCGAAGAAAGCTGCAACGGCCGACGATATATCGAGTCCGGCGCCCGTTACGGCGCAGCCAGAAAGGGGGCTCCGGTATTTATGAATCTTCGAATCAGTGCCAGTCCGATTCGAAATGCTTCGGAACTCACCGAACACGATGTGTTGGCATTTTTCAATGAAAAATTTCTATCCGGCGAAATTTTAAGAGACTACGTCGGAGGACTGAACCAAAATGGGCTCCTTGTGATCAACAGCTCCAGAACTGTTGATGATATCCTCAAGACTTTTCCAGTTGAAATGTGTCAGCGTATTGCCGACAGAAACATCAAGGTGATCTCTGTGGACGCCACCCAGGCCGCCTTGAAGCATCTCAAGAAAAATTTACCCGGCGCAGTTATGCTGGGGATTATCAATAAAGAAACGGGAATTTTTACACCCGAGGCTTTCGAAGAGCGATTTACTAGCATCATGAAAGAAAAGCTGGGGGCCAAAAAAGGACTTGAAATTATCGATTCCAATGTCGCCCTTTTAAGGGAAGGTGTTGAGAAAGCTTCAACCGAGCCCATCGAGGGAATCTGTGCGTTTGCTGCAGTATCCGAAAGTCAGATTTCATCGGCGGCAATTAAACCCGAAGATTTCGGGCAGGCTCCGGGTGCCGCCGGTCTTCCAGTTTCCATGACTGAGAAAGACGAAATGGGGACCATTAAACCAGTGAATCTGATAGAAGATTTTCAGGAAACCTTTAGACATGAAATGGTTAAACCGATTATGGAGGGGAAAAAGGTTCCCTGGGACCGGTTTATCCCTGTGGTACCATCCGGGACCAGTCAATATAAAGATGTGAGCTTCATCGGTTCCCAGCTTCCGATTTGGGATGCGACCAAATGTATCGCCTGCGGCATGTGCGCGGCGTCGTGCCCGGATTCAGCACTTCATTCTTCAGTAACGAACAAGCCTGTTCCCGAAGGAGCGGCTGGCTATTTCAAAATCTTCAAAAAACCCCCCAAGGGAATTCCCTGGAAACGTTTTGCCTTAAACATAAATGCAGTTGTCGATCGATGCAAAGGCTGCGGGGTCTGTGCTCAGGTTTGTCCGGTGGACGCCTTTAAAATGGTTGACAAGACACAGACAACTGAAACGGATTTTTTCCCAGAAGCCTACCATTATCTGGACAATACCTATGATGCGGCCCAGTATGTGGACCGGATGCCGCTCAATCACCAGGTACTTTTTGTATTTTCAAAACTTTATCCGGGTAAGCACACTCTTTGTCCAGGCTGTGGAGAAGGAACCATTAACCTTTTGACCTTCTATGCTCTGGAAAGTTTGCGAAACAGCCCCAAAGGGATCGAAACGTTTTACCAGGGACTAAAGGTTCTCTCGGACAAGAACCGACGGGCCATCGAGCATATGATCGATCGCGGATTTACCATTTACAACATCAATGCCACCGGCTGCAATCAGGTATCTGAACTGGTCAATCCTTTCAACGCCCGGATTTACCAGGCAGGTCACTACGGTTTTGGCACCGCGTCGGCTGCGGCACTAGGATCCAAGTTTGCCTTGGATCAGGCATATTCCAACGGCTTCAACGATGTGTTGACCAAAATTATTGTGTTTGCCGGTGACGGCGCCATTTACGACATCGGTAACGGACCTTTCAATTATGCCCTGGGAGAGAACTATGATATCACATGGGTAATTTACAACAACGAAGGTTACATGAACACCGGCGCCCAAAAATCAGGAGCGACACGCTTTGGCTGTGATCGATCAACATCACCCATAGGTTCCAAATTTGCAGGCAAGACGACGCTCCATCGACGTATTGTAAGTCAGGCCACAGCCATTTCACACGTCTATTCGGCCAAACTCACCGTGGACAACCCCTTTTACGCCATTAAAATACTGAAAGAGGCTATCGCCTACTGCGGCCCATCGGTGGTGGAATTTTTCTCTTACTGCTCACAGGGTCAACAGAGCCATGACTGGGCGGGCCCATTGGTATCCAGGATGATGAACGAGGCCAGAAACTGGCAGATTCAGGTGAGAAGACCGTTTCAAAAACTCGACATCTCCGCCAACCCGGATCCAGACCAGGTATTTCCAACAAAAGGCAAATCCTTCAAAAAAGGAGTCAAACGAGAACCGGCGACCTTCCACGATGTGGTCGGCATGCTGGGCCAGTTTAGACGACATATCCTGTCCCAAGAGGAGGATGTCATTCCCGAACTGATTGAAGTAAATGAGACGGTATCCCTTTTCAGGTGGATTCGTAACCA
This sequence comes from Desulfobacterales bacterium, assembly GCA_041548585.1. Classification (GTDB taxonomy): domain Bacteria; phylum Desulfobacterota; class Desulfobacteria; order Desulfobacterales; family UBA11574; genus UBA11574. Next base: position 10,350 of record JBFESJ010000126.1, read on the forward strand.
ATGTTTGGCTGGTTACCGTGATACCATGCCGACGGAAGAGGAGGTTGAACGCATTATTACGGAACGATACAAGTTATAAAACCAAACTCAAGGTGTTATTAAGGCCTCAAGTTTCGCACCCTTAATTTTCAGCAACGCCAATAAACGCAGCAAGCCGGGATAATATTTAAAGGCTTTTTAGCAATATTAGGCTCGAAGCTTGAGCAATCCATTTACAATATGTCCTCTCGAACCATATGGAATGGTTACGTATTGGAACAACAGGATAGTAGATACCCACGGGCTTACGCCCGTGGCACTTTTATAATGAATGATCATCGGTTTCTAAACCTCACAGTGAAGTCATTTTGACCATTTTGATAAAA
>JBFESJ010000127.1:0-10712 GCA_041548585.1 Desulfobacterales bacterium
CAATCCTTTGCCGGATCCGGCCGAAGTGGTCCTAAAACAAGAGAGAATCAAATACTGGATTGATCAGGGCGCAATTATCACAGACACCGTAAAAAGCCTTTTGAAAAAAGAAGGTTTTTTTGCTAAGCTTACATAGTATCTTTGCCTCTAATTCTCAAACGCCAACAAAGGAGATGGAGCTATGAAAGAGCTGATCAAATATATCGCCCAAGCACTGGTTGATAGTCCAGAACTGGTTGAAGTTTCAGAGGTAGAAGGTAACCAGACGTCGGTATTAGAACTCAAGGTGGCCAAAGAGGATCTGGGAAAGGTGATCGGAAAACAGGGTCGGACAGCACGGGCCATGCGAACCATATTAAGCGCTGCTTCTGCCAAACTAAAAAAACGATCGGTTCTTGAAATCATCGAATAGTATCGTGGGAAAAAATGGGTTTCTTCCTGTTGGAAAGATCGTTGGCGCCCATGGCGTAAAAGGAAACCTGAAGATCTATTCTTACGCTGAGTCCGTATCTGTTTTCAAGCCAGGTAGTTCGATCCTTGTATGCCGTGCCGGTAAGATTGAAAGAAATTATACAATCAAATGGGTCAAACCTCACGGCAAATCCATCCTTCTATCATTTAAAGGTATTGAGAACCGTAACGCGGCCGAAATCCTGATCGGTGCCGAACTTTTCATTGAACGGGCAGCTCTTCCTGAGCTCGAAGAAGGGGTCTATTATTGGGTTGACATTATTGGTCTTTCGGTTTTTACAACCGACAATCAATACATCGGCCACGTTGAATCGATAATGGCCACCGGAGGCAACGACGTTTATGTCGTCAAAGATCCGAATAAAGATGACAATAATGAAATACTGATTCCGGCAATTGAATCGGTGGTATTAGAAATAGATTTTGAGCACAAGAGGATACGGGTGAATTTACCCGAAGGACTGTGAAAGCAAAAAGGATGAATTTTATCGTCCTGACGATTTTTCCGGAAATGTTTAATCCTTTTTGGGAACACGGAATCATCAGAAGAGCGATCGATCGGGAAAAAATTTGTACTTCAGCCATAGATATCAGAGAGTTTGCAGAAGGAAAGCACCGTACCACGGATGACAGGCCATACGGCGGGGGCTGTGGAATGATCATGAAGCCCGAACCACTGGCCGGTGCGATACAGGCAGCAACAAAAACTGCACCTTTTTCGAAAAGGATACTGCTGACACCCCAAGGTCGACGCTTTGATCAGAACGTCGCTCATGAATTTGCATCATCGCAAGGACTCATTCTGATTTGCGGCCGATACGAAGGTGTAGATGAACGGATTTGCCACGATTTCGTCGATGATGAAATTTCCATCGGTGATTACATCCTAACAGGGGGTGAGCTGGCTGCCATGGTTATCATCGATGCGGTAACCCGGCTGATTCCCGGTATACTCGGCGGCAAGGACTCGGCTGAGCAGGATTCGTTTTCAGATAGCGTTTTAGAATATGCTCAATATACACGGCCCAGAAACTTTGAAGGACATGAAGTCCCCGAAGTTCTGCTGTCGGGAAACCACAAAGAAATTGAGAAATGGAGGTTTGAAACATCGCTGATACGTACATTTCTGAAACGGCCGGATTTGCTGGAGAACAGAGCCCTGAGTAAACAGGAGATTGAAATTCTGAAAAAATGGTGTATTGATATTGAAAAAATCATACACAACCAATCTTTATATGGCCCTGGTACATTATCCGGTGGTCAATAAGAATGGCGAAATTATCGCATCTGCGGTAACGAACCTTGATCTGCATGATATATCGAGATCAGCGAAGACATATGGCGTACGGGCATTTTATGTGGTTACGCCGCTTTCCGACCAAAAAAAACTGGTTGAAAAAATTGTTTTGCATTGGTTAAAAGGAACAGGCGCAAGATATAATCCAAAACGTAGAGAAGCTCTGGAGTTGATCGCAATAAAAAATTCTCTGGATGAGGTTATAGAACATATACGGGAAAATAGCGAAGATTCTCCGAAAACGGTTGTAACCAGCGCCGGTAACAACCCCCGTAATATAAGTTTTAAACGCTTCCGTGAGATGTTGCAAGATGACACCCTTTACCTCTTAATATTGGGTACTGGCTGGGGGCTTTCAGAAAATTTTATGGCGGAGGCCGACTACGCTCTCAATCCGGTTTTAGGGTATACAGATTACAATCACCTGTCCGTAAGGTCTGCTGCAGCCGTTATACTCGACAGACTTTTTGGGAAAAAAGAATAAAAATCGATCCCAGATGTGCCTGAATTCTGGATCGAAAGAAGGTATAGGAAATTGGACCACGCTGAAAATCGGGAGTTATGAAAAGATAACGGATTTGTGTCGTTCATATGAGATTGAATTAACTTGTTATTTTGGAGATTAATATGGAAAGGATAGAACAGCTACAAAGAGAGATAATGCGGCTTGACCTGCCCAGTTTTGCCGCGGGTGATACGGTTAAAGTTCATGTAAAGATAAAAGAAGGTGAAAAAGAACGTGTCCAGGCTTTTCAGGGTGTTGTGATCAGTAAACGAGGCGGCGGAGCCCACGCGACATTTACCGTTCGGAAGGTTTCATACGGCATAGGGGTTGAACGTATTTTTCCTCTGCATTCTCCTGTGATCGATAAAATTGAGGTAATTACTCACGGACGTGTACGCCGGTCAAAAATCTATTATCTGCGCAAACTAAGGGGCAAAGCGGCAAGAATAAAAGAACGTCGGATCAATTAATTATATATTCAACCTGTTATCTAATGAGATTTCATGGGACGAGACCTGTGGTCATTCGAAAAAAAAGCCTTTCAAAAAGGCTTTTCAAGAATTGCAGGTATTGATGAAGCCGGCCGGGGACCCCTGGCCGGTCCGGTTGTTTCTGCGGCAGTTATTCTGCCTATTTCTTTACAGATTCCCGGAGTATCCGATTCAAAAAAATTAACCCCAAAAAAGCGGGATTATCTTTACGAAAAAATTTATGACCTTGCCGTTTCCGTCGGGATCGGAATTGTCGACCCGTTGGAAATAGATCGTATCAACATCCTTCAAGCCGCCCTGGCATCCATGGCCATGGCGGTTGAAAATCTTGTCCCCCAGCCGGATTGCCTTCTTATAGACGGCACGTTTATGATTTCGTCAGCCCTGCCACAGGAGCCGATACCCAAAGGTGATGACCGTAGTATTTCCATTGCAGCTGCATCGATCATTGCAAAGGTAACCCGTGACAGGTTGATGGAAAGGTACCATCAGGATTATCCTCAGTTTGGATTTTTTAAACACAAAGGATACCCCACCAAGGCTCATAAAGAAGCTATCCAAAAATTCGGCTGCTGCCCGATTCACAGAAGAAGCTTCAAAGGGGTTAAGGAATACCTGTAATCCCTTTTGTCAGCATATTAAATCTCTACTTTAAATTTTGCAAAACGATATAGGTGCTATAATGCTAAACAAGAGACAGCAATTCGGCAAAGAAAGTGAGTCGTTCGCCGTACGGCACCTTAAAAAAAACGGGTACAGGATTCTCGAGCAGAATTACCGTAACAAGCTTGGAGAAATAGATATTATTGCAAAAGAAAAGGGGACCCTGGTTTTTGTTGAAGTCAAGGCCGGAAGGACCCATTTTTTCGGAAACCCTAAGTGGGCGGTAACACCCAAAAAACAACGCAAAATCTCCATGGTCGCCCTTTACTATCTCAAAGCCTCAAAACAGACGCATGTCAAAGCACGGTTTGATGTGGTTGCCCTCAGCTTGGCAGAAGACAATCCCCGAATAGAGATTATCAAAAATGCCTTTGAACTCGCCTACGGATAATACACAAAATACTCCGGGTACGGGTACGCTTTATGTTGTGGCCACCCCTATCGGAAACTTGGACGATATCACTGTAAGGGCGCTGAATATCCTCGGCCGGGTCGATCGCATCGCTGCAGAGGATACCCGGCATACAGGCAGACTGCTGTCATATCACAATATCAAAAACAATCTGATCTCATATCATGAACATAACGAAAAAGAACGCACGCCGGTGTTGGTTCATCAGCTTAAGACAGGATCATCTATCGCCCTGGTATCGAATGCCGGCACGCCTACGGTATCGGATCCGGGCTACCGGCTCATAAAAAACGCCATTGAAAATAACATAAAAGTTGTCCCGATCCCCGGTGCGTCTGCCGTAACCACGGCACTCAGCATTGCGGGGCTGCCCACCGATTCCTTTATTTTTGCAGGGTTCCCTGCCAAAAAAAAAGCAAAGCGAATCAAACAGCTAAAGGAATTTGCCAATAATACTAAAACCCTAATATTTTACCAATCTCCAGGACGTATTGTTAGCTTTATGGCAGAGATGTTAAATGTTATGGGTGACCGGTATGTTGTCCTGTGCCGGGAGATGACCAAGCTGCACGAAGAATGCTTAAGGGGCAGTTTATCCGAACTTATAGATACGTTATCCCATCGCCCGGCTGTTAAGGGCGAATGTACGCTTCTTGTGGAAGGGTTTAAAGAAAAAAAAGAAGTCTCACAGGACGTCGTTCGCGCTGAATTGATTGAAGCACTTGAAAAGAAAGGGAAAAAGCTTTCCGAGATTTCCAGAATCGTCGCCCAAAAATACGGTCTTTCTAAAAATAAGGTGTATGAAGAGGCGCTCAAGCTCAAAGCTGAAACCTCAAAGGAAAAAGATTAGAAGCCTTCTATTAAGTGCCTAACGTTTGAAGTGATCTAAAGTGCCTATTTATCCCGTATTCAACGGGGAAGTTGAGGTAGCGCTAACGCGCTGTCATTAAAATATAATTGGCCAAAAATTTCCTTAATTTTAGCTCACTTTAGGCACTTGTAGCTTTTTTGTGTTTTGATATCAAAGTCAGCATATCAGTATAAATGGAGTTCTATTATCTTGGATAAAATCCAAAATCGATTGATTCATCCGGTCATTCTTGTTGTTCCGGATAAAAAGCGACAGCTAACGGGCAGAGAAAAAGTTTCCTTTCTCAGCAGGCATGCCAGAAGGGCGCTTGAAATATCCGCACAAAAGAGCCGGATTCAACTCGGTGATCTTAAAAAAGATGAAAATGGTGTTCCTTTGCCATTTAACGGAAATTACTGGTCTATAACCCATAAGACCGGATACGTTGCTGGAGTCATTGCCCGGGAAAAGATCGGCATTGATATAGAAAAAATCCGCCCCTTTAAAGAAGCGCTTTACAGAAAAACGGCCCATGACAGAGAATGGGGGCTTTCAGATGCTGATAAAATCATCCTTTTTTTTCGATACTGGACGTCCAAAGAATCGGTACTCAAGGCTTCAGGCACCGGTATCCGGGATCTTTTAAAATGCCGCATTGAGCGGATCATCGACGATAACCGTCTTGTCATAAACTATAAAGAACAACGTTGGCATATAGAACATTTTTATTTCAACGGACATATTGCATCGGTTGTTAAAAACAATGTTGATGTAGAATGGACATTTTTTACAGCACCGTCTCATTGGCAATGCAGTAGACAAGGATAATTTTTTAAAAACTTTTCCCTTATCCAGGAGGATTTCATGATTGCTCCGACACTTAAAGATGCGGCAGCTGAACGGTTTAAACCCTTTCAGGATGAAATATTATACCGCCATAAAGATAAAATTCATTCCATAACCATCACCGGAAGTGCATTGACCGATGATTTCGATCCTGTAAAATCAGACGTCAATTCCGTGTTTGTTCTTCATGCAATGGATTTAGAATTTCTTGAACTTCTGGCTCCGCTGGGAAAAACGTACGGTAAAAAAAGAATCGCATCACCGCTGATTATGACACCTGAATATATTATGAATTCTCTTGATGTATTTCCCATGGAATTTTTGAACATAAAGCTGCTTCACAAGACGACATTTGGAGAAGATCTCTTTCAGACCCTTGAAATCGATCGATCCGATCTCAGGCTGCAGTGTGAAAGAGAGCTGAAAGTTAGATTGATCGGACTCAGGCAGGGTTATCTTTCTTCCTCGGGTGATGCCAGGATTCTTAAGGATTTGTTTGTCGGCACAGTTACAGGATATATTCCCCTTTTTAGAAGCATTATCTCCATTCTCGGAAAGGAACCCCCGTTAACAAACGAGGATGTCTTAACCGTTCTTGAAGAAATCACCGGTGTCAAAACCCAGGTATTCAAAACGGTTTTGGAGCAAAAGAAACAAAAAGCAAAAATGATGATAAAACAGCTTAACACTATTTTTGAAGACTACTATGCCGCGATCGAAAAACTGGGAGATATTACGGATGGCATTCAGGACTAGACGTGCAGCGTTAATAACAGCCGTTTTTATTTGTTTTCTGGTTGTATCTGTTGTGCAGTCAGCAGATATTCCGGAAACGCCGGCGAGATATGTGGTTGATCTGGCCGGCGTTGTCGACGATGCCATGGAAACCAGATTGAACGGATATCTTCAAGAGCTTGAACAGAAGACAACGGCCCAGCTGGTGATCCTGACCATAAATCAACTTGGGGGCGAATCCATCGAAGACTTTTCAATAAGAATTGCCCATGACAAATGGAAACTCGGTCAAAAGGGAAAAGACAACGGCGTACTATTCTTGATTTCCTTAAAAGACCGTAAATACAGGATCGAGGTCGGCTACGGACTCGAGGGTGTCCTTCCCGACAGCCTTGTCGGCAGCCTGGGCCGAAATGTGTTGGTACCTTATTTTAAAAAAGGCGACTATTCAAACGGCATTTTTGCCACAGCCATTGTAATGGCCAATACGATTGCCAAAGACTCCGGGGTTAAAATAGAAGGAATGCCATCAATAAAATACCGAACTCAACCGACAGGAAAAGGCAAACCCGCCGGCCCCCTTTCTACCATAATCGGCATCGCGTTTCTCATTATCATGGGAATACTGTTTATTAAAAACCCGAGAGCATTTCTGCTGTTTCTTTTATTCTCTTCCATGGGCGGCAGAAGAGGTTCATGGGGCGGTGGTGGTGGATTCGGTGGTGGGGGATTCGGAAGTTTCGGCGGGGGCGGCGGTGGTGGATTCGGTGGTGGGGGGGCATCCGGGGGATGGTAAGTATTGCCTGAACGAAAACGGCCTTTTTCGCCAATATCTGCGTCAGACTCAAATTTTAATCCTCGAAATACTACCAGTATTACTGTGGTTAAAATTTTCGTCTTCCTTGATCTTAACGAAAAATCCTAGTTTTCGTTCGGGCACTAAATAGAAGCGGTTTTGAAATAGCTATAATATTTATAAGTTATCGGAGGAGCATTATGTCAAAACAGATGAAAACCATACTCATTGTGGTGGGAATCGTCGTACTGATTGGTATTATGACGTTCGGCAAAATTATCGCCGGTTATAACCAGGTCATTGCCATGGATGAAAATGTTAAGGGAAAATGGGCTCAGGTGGAAAACCAGTTAAAGAGAAGATACGATCTGATTCCCAACCTGGTTGAAACGGTAAAAGGTTATGCAAAGCACGAAAAAGAGCTGTTCGAAAATATTGCACAAACCAGAACATTATACTTTCAGGCCAAGGATGTTAAAGACAAAATTAAAGCTTCAAACCAGCTTGAAGGTGTGCTCTCAAGACTTCTTTTGCTTCAGGAAAGATATCCCGTGCTCAAGGCCAACGAATCGTTCCTCAAACTTCAGGACAGTCTGGAAGGGACTGAAAACAGAATCTCAGTGGAACGGAAACGATACAATGAGTCTGTTCAGATTCTGAACACATATGTCCGTACATTTTTCGGAAGGTTTTATGCCATGATTGCGGGTGTCTCAAGCGCTGCGTATTATGAAGTGCCCGAGGCAGAAAAAGCAGCCCCTAAAGTAAAATTTTAGAAGCTGTTTCAAAACCTCTTATTCGTTGGTTTGAGCCTTTTAAAAATTCTAACTTCATTGATAAAACATGTCTATTTTACACCAAATTCCTGCGATGATAAGGATTATCATCGTATTTGTTTTTGTGCTTTTTTTGATCCGAAAAAAACTCTCGTTGGGCCATAGCTTTATATTGGGGGCTATTTCATTAAGCGTTTTATTCGGTTTGCACCCCAGGCCAATGATTGTTTCCATGGCGAAATCGATTGTATATCCGAAAACGTTGTCCCTGGCGCTCATCGTTTCACTGATTTTGGTCCTTAGCAGCAGCATGGAACTTTCCGGCCAAATGAAGCGCCTTCTTGGAAATTTCAGGGGATTAATCACAAACATTAAAATAAACCTTGTTGTATTTCCGGCCCTTATCGGGCTTCTGCCAATGCCGGGCGGTGCTGTTTTTTCCGCCCCCATGGTCAAAGACCTGGGAACGCAGTCAGATCTTTCAGGCGACAAGCTCAGCTTTATCAATTACTGGTTTCGCCATATCTGGGAATACTGGTGGCCGTTATACCCTGGTGTGCTGCTTGCGACAGTTCTTGCGGATATTAATATTCTGAATTTTATAGGCTTCATGTGTCCAATCACCCTGCTTGCCTTATGCTTTGGTTACCTGCCGATAAAAGGCATTCGTCAAACTATAGGAAATAATCCAGGTCAAGATTCCGATGTCCCCGTATGGCCCTTTCTCAAGGAGATGACCCCCATTTTGCTGGTAATAATCCCCGGTCTCGGCATGGGAATATTGTTTTCTTATCTGTTCCCAACTCTTTCTGTTTCCAAAGAAATCGGTCTGATCCTTGCACTTTTTATGTCTATCGGCTGGATATGGTTTACAAATACTTTATCCAAAAACCAAATATGGAAAATCGTCAGCAACCCTCAAAATTTAAACATGATGTACATTGTTGCATCCATTTTAATCTTTAAGGGTATCCTGGAAGACAGCCATGCGGTTGGGGCAATCAGCAATGAATTGCTTATGCTTAAGGTTCCACTGATGTTTATTGCGGTAATACTGCCGTTTTTAGTGGGACTCATCACAGGAATTACCATTGCATTCGTCGGTGTCACACTCCCCATATTGATTCCGCTGATTCATTCCCTTGGCGAGACCGGTTTTATGCTACAATATGTCATGCTGACCATCGTTTGCGGTTTTTCAGGTGTGCTCCTTTCTCCGCTTCACCTGTGCCTTATTCTGTCCAATGAATATTTCAACACGAGCATTGGCGCCGTATACCGTCATCTCTGGTTGTCGTGTGCATGTCTCATGAGTTCAGGCATCGTTTATTTTCTGATATCCCATTGGATACTAAAATTAATCAGTAAAGGAGGATTCCTATGATGTACATTAATGGCCAATGGGTTAACGCTGCCAGCGGTGCAACCTTTACAGTCCATAACCCGTCAAATGGTGAAAAAATCGGAGAAGTGGCAGATGGAGATCAAAACGATGCCCAACAGGCAATCGAAGCGGCCCGGCAGGCCTTCGGCCCATGGTCCGGTCTGACCGCCTACCAGCGTTCAGAATACCTTTACATGGCGTATCAGTTGATGATGGAACAAAAAGAATACCTTGCACGGGTGATGACCGAGGAGCAGGGCAAGCCTTTGAAAGCCTCCATGGGAGAAATACAATACGGTGCGGATTTTTTGCTCTGGTATGCGGAAGAGGCCAAACGGATCTACGGAAAAACCATACCGGCCCCTCGTTCAGACCAGCGTTTTATTGTGATGCGCCAGCCGGTGGGCGTGGTGGCAGCCATTACACCCTGGAACTATCCCATGTCCATGATCACCCGAAAAATTGCGCCGGCGCTGGCTGCCGGATGTACCGTGGTTTTGAAACCCGCGGAAGCGACCCCTTTGTGTGCTGTTGAAATGTTTAAAATTTTTGAAAAAGCAAAAATCCCAGCCGGTGTCGTCAATCTTGTTACGGCTTTGAATCCCGCTCCCATTGGGGAAATGTTTATTTCCCACCCTTTTGTGTCCAAAATTACATTCACGGGTTCCACCGATGTCGGCAAGCTTCTGGCTAAAAAGGCCGCGAAACAGATAAAACGTGTATCTTTAGAACTCGGTGGCCATGCCCCGTTTATTGTTTTGGAAGATGCCGACCCGGTGTATGCCGCCAAGGGTGCCGTGCTGGTCAAATTCCTAAACACCGGCCAAGCCTGTATCAGTCCGAACAGAATTTTCGTTCATCATCGTAATGTCGAAGCATTTATCGAGGAATTCAAAAACCGTGTATCCAGAATGCGAGCGGGCAGCGGATTTGAAAAGGGCGTGAACATTGGACCCCTGGTGAACGCCGCAGCCCTGGAGAAGGTCCAGCGACAGGTGACGGATGCAGTGGATAAGGGTGCAACTTTGGTTTGCGGCGGCAAAAGACTGATGGACAACAGCCTTGATAAAGGATTTTTTTACGCACCTACGGTTTTAAGCGATGTCACACCGGAAATGCTGATTTACAGAGAAGAGACATTTGGCCCGGTGGCTCCAATCATTACATTTGATAACGAAGAATCGGTTCTGACCATGGCCAATGATACCAATTACGGCCTGGCATCTTATGTTTACACCCGTGATCTTTCCTGCGCGATGCGCATGTTCGAAAAACTTCGTTTCGGTATTGTCGGCATTAACGATATTAATCCAACAGCAGCCGCAGCCCCTTTCGGCGGCATGAAAGAAAGCGGATTGGGGCGCGAAGGTGGCCAAGAAGGAATCGCCGAATACCTTGAAACCAAGCTGGGGGGCTTTTCCATACAATGAAACCCAAGAATAATTGATGATGAGCGTGAAAAGGAGAAATAAAAACATGACCCACC
>JBFESJ010000128.1:0-10549 GCA_041548585.1 Desulfobacterales bacterium
CCATATAAAGGCATCGGAGTCTTTAGCAGAATTCGAGGAATCCATGGATCAGATCAAGCTTCAGATTTCCCGCTGTGCCAAGATTACCCAGGCGATTTTAAAATTCGGCAGGCAGGACGAGCCCAAGCCCCAAGATATAGACCTTCGAAATTTCATTCCGGAAGTGATCGGCATGGTGGCTCAAAAGGCGACTGTCCACGGGATTTCCATCGAACAGAACATCGCTGAAAATACGTATCCGATACATGGAGATCCGACACAACTGCAGCAGGTTTTGCTGAATCTATTTAACAATGCAATGGATGCAATTCTTGAACAGCATGGAACTTCGGGCGGGAAACTGAGGGTCAACTCCGTGGCCAAAACAAACAAAATGGTGGAAATAGAGATTAAGGACAATGGCTGCGGGATCAGTCCTGAAAATTTTAATAAAATATTTTCCCCGTTTTTTACCACGAAATCAGTTGGGAAAGGGACCGGGCTGGGCCTTTCTGTATGCTACGGGATTGTCGATAATATGCGCGGCACGCTGGAGGTCAGTAGTGAAGAGGGTGTCGGAACGACATTTTCCATTCAACTGCCGGCTGTCGTGTAAGGTATGGAAAGCATGAAAATACTATTGGTCGATGATGATCAAGATTTTTTATCTGTCACCAAAAAACGGTTGGCAAAGCGGGGCTACACCGTCCAAACCGCATCGAATGGGCCTGAAGTCTTTGGAAAATTGAGCGCTCAAAACATCCCGGTGATTGTTCTTGATGTCAAAATGCCCGGTATGAGCGGTATTGAAATCTTGAAAAAGATCAAAAAACATTTTCCGCTGGTTCAGGTGATTATGTTGACCGGAGTTCCTACGGTGGGTTGTGCTGCGGATAGTCTAAAGATCGGGGCACTCAATTACTTGATCAAGCCCGTTGATTTCGAAGAACTTCTCCGGGAAATCGAAGAGGCCCATGCACAAGGACAGCGTTTGGAACAAAAAATTCGTAAAACCCAGTTTGAGGTTTTAAAACAAAATTTAGAAACAAACCGATTTAGTAAATAATTATTCAATGAATCAAATCATTGAGCTTTTAACCAGGTTACAGGGAGAAAATCATGGAAAAAATGAGGATGATGCTGGTGGACGATGAGGAACGGTTTTTGGCCACCACCCAAAAGTTGCTTGAAAAAAAAGGGTACGATGTCGTGACCGCATCGGGCGGGGTTGAGGCCCTGGAAAGAATCAGGATTCATAACACCCATGTTGTCATTCTTGATGTCAAAATGCCTGGTATGGACGGCAATGCCACCTTAAAGGAGATCAAAAGGCAATTTCCCCTGGTCGAGGTGATCATGCTGACCGGACATGCCACCATGGAATCGGCAATCGATGGCTTAAAATCAGGGGCCATCGATTATTTAATGAAACCCACGGATATCGATGAGATTGTCCGAAAGGCGGAGGAAGCCTTTGAAAAGAGGCAGGGTCTGGAAGAAAAAATTCGGGTGGCCCGGATGCGAAAGCTGATGAAATCTCCGCTTCAAATTATCGAGGAGACGTAGAATCTTTAATAAAAGGTAATCCATAATAAGGACTAAAAGTCTCAGCCGACAGGCAAGGAAAAGGATAACTATGAAAAAAAAGAAAAACGATTTTAATAAATGGTACATTACAAGGTACTCAAAAGAGATGGAGCGCACATTTTTATTTTATGCCGCCATAGCCATGTTTATTCTCTTTGTCTGCTTAAAACTGTTCGGAAATTAAGCGGCATTTAAGCATAAATCCGGTGTGCATAGATATTTATTTCACGGCTCTTTTTAAGAGGAAAAACTAACGAAAAATCAGAGGAAAAGATATGGCTGAGGAAAAAAAGAAAGCAACGGGATACGACAAGTATGTCGACTGGAAGTTGTTCGCTATTCCTTTGACGCTTGTCTTTATATTAATGCTCATGCCGACGCCTAAAAGCATGATCGATGTCGGTGTGGAATACTCCATGGGTTCCAAGTACGTAAAGAATCATTTTGCAAAGGAGCTCTTTGATAAACCGGTAGATGATCTTTCCCAGTGGGAGGTTCAGACGGTCAGGATGATGGAGGCTAGTATGAACAAGGCCTCTTTTGGTCAAAAGGGATTTCTGAAAAGGGATGCGAAATGGTGCAAGGAGAATAAGATACCGTCCACACCAGTGCATCTGAAACAGGTGAAGGCTTTTGCACAGGAGATACCCCCTGAAAAATTTAAGAAGCTCATGGAAGACGGTTACGATTTGAGGGTAAATAGACTTACCTACGACATGTTGACGGATAAGGAGAAGAAGAAAGCCGACAAAGCCGGATTTCATGTCAAGGCGGCTGTTGGAATCGTTATTTTTGTGGTGATCTGTTTCGTCACAGAGGCGATCCCTTTACCCATGGTGGCCTTCTGCATCGGGGCCTTTGCCATGTGTTGCGGGATTGTGACCAGAAAGAATGTAGCCGCGCTATACTGGTCCGACGCCACCTGGTTCATCATGGGGAGCCTGATGTTTGCCGTCGCCTTTGTCAAAACAGGGGTGGATAAACGTATGGCCATGATGATGTTCGGTAAATTGAAAAAGCCTTCTCTCAAATTGGTCACCTTTACGATCATCCTTGTGATAGCTCCTCTTACCATGTTTATGTCCGACCATGCCCTGGCCGCTATGTTTTTACCCATCGGCATGCTCTTGTATACCACATCAACGGCCGCATCGGGAAAGGAAGACCCCGAACTGGCCAAGATGCTTATGATCACCATCGCCATGGCCTGTAACCTCGGCGGTTCTCTGGCCCCTTCGGGCGCGGCTCGAAACCTTATCATGATGGGTTATGCCGAGGATATGTTCGGCCTCTCAATCGGATACGGGGAATGGTTGTATTATATGGTTCCGATGTTGTTGTTTACCATACCTGTCACCTGGTTCATGATAAACTTCCGGTTTAAACCGCTGCCTCAGCATACAGATCTGAGCGCGTCCATGAATTATGTTAAAAACGAGGTGGCCAAGGCAGGGAGAGGTTGGACCAAACAACAGAAGATAACCGTTGTAATCTTTCTGGTAATGTTTTTTTGCTGGATCACGGAAAAAAACCTGATACTCAATCTTACAGGCATAAGGTTCGGTATCGGGGTGCTCGCCGTCATGGGAGCGATCGCCTATGTCTTTGCAGGGATTGCCAACTGGCGCGATTATCAGACAAAGGTCGACTGGGGCGTGGTCTGGCTTTACGCAGGAGCGATCATCTTCGGTCGTGTCCTTGTCATGACAGGGGGCGCGTACTGGATTGCCAGATCCTTCGTCGGTCTTCTAAATCCGCTTGGATTGAGCGAGGGTCTCGGCCTCCTTCTCTCCGGGAATGTGATCACAGGCCTCCTTACTCAGCTCATGGCTGACGGCCCGGCGTGCGCTGCGGTTGGACCTGTAACCCTATCCATGGCCGGTATCGTGCATCCGGGCACCACCATGATCCCCTTTATGGCGATGAGCACCTCCTATGCCTCATCACTCGCCTACTGTCTGATCATCGGAACGCCGCCCAATGCCATTGTCTATGCCAGCGGATACCTGGAGCCAAAGGATTATCTGAGAGTAGGCGTGATTCTCTGGTTTACCAATCTGGGAGCATTTATGTTAATGGCATCAACCTACTGGCGGCTCTTGGGCTGGACAGGGATGGTTCCGTATTAGTTCAAAAGATGGCAAAAACTTAAAAAAAACGAATGGATTATAATTACATTTCAACAAAAAAAAGATGAACGTTATGTCAGAGCCGGAGAGTGTGATTAAAGGTAATGGAGATCGACGCATGGGAACGTCGGTGCATCAATTTCTCAGAACAGCATATAAGATGCTTCATCCCGGAGATTTTTATGAAGGGCTGCCGCGGGAAAAAGGGCACACCCCTCCGCTGGTTTTCCT
This sequence comes from Desulfobacterales bacterium, assembly GCA_041548585.1. Classification (GTDB taxonomy): domain Bacteria; phylum Desulfobacterota; class Desulfobacteria; order Desulfobacterales; family UBA11574; genus UBA11574. The sequence goes on from JBFESJ010000128.1 coordinate 3,927, forward strand.
TTTTATATGCAGCATCTTTTTTACAATTCCGTCGAGCATGTTTGTCTTGCAAAAAAAGATCTTTTTCGGACTAATGTTCTTTTTAAATGCATTTTCCATGCCTTTTATCACAGCGTTCATTCTGTATCTTGTCGCCATGTTATTGTGCAAAGGTCTGTTTACCTATAATACCCTGTTTGGGATCACCGCCTATGCCAGCATTACTCTTTTGATTTCCTGGATTCCGGGTCTGGCAGGGCCGACAGAAATTTTGAGGTTTTGTCTGATCGGTCTCGGCATGGTAAAAATAGGTCGTATAAGTTACTTAAAGGCTTTTGTCTGTTTGTTGTGTACCGCAGCGGCAATGCTTTTTTTGATTCAATTATTCAGACCTATTCTGTGGCAATGATAATAATGATCTGATTGAATCGTCAAAGTTTATATTGTTTGGCCAAAGAGGAGACAAACAAAATGAGTGAGAAAATAAAAGTATTAATGGTCGACGATGAAGTGCAGTTTCGAGCTACGACTAAAAAGATTCTGAACAAGAGAGGATTCGATACAATTCTGGCAGGCAGCGGCGAGGAGGCCATCGAGAAACTTTCCGAAAAGCCGGACGTGGTGATTCTCGACATTAAAATGCCCGGCATAGACGGCCACGAGGCCTTAAGGGAGATCAAAAAACATTCCCCCGATCTTCCGGTGATCATGCTCACCGGCCATGGCGCCCTCCCTTCGGCACGGGAAGCCCTCGCAGAAGGGGCCTATGATTACCTTTCGAAGCCCTGCGACATTAATCTTCTGGCCGGTAAAATTACCGATGCCTTTCGTCAAGCCACAGCCGGTGAGGCCCCTGTAAAAGAAAAGACGGTTTCGGAGGTCATGATTCCACTCGAATACTATACGACATTAACCGAGGGAAATACGATTCAGGACGCCGTTGAAAAATTAAAAGCGTCCTTTTCCGCCGAGGTCTCCACCAGCCGTCTCATGGAGACCGGACACCGTTCCTTTCTGGTATTTGATGAGAACGGTGAAGTACAGGGGATGGTTGCCATTTTGGACCTTCTTTCGGCCATCATGCCGGCTTACCTTTCCGCTCCAAAGCCTTTCACGGCGGACAGTATAGAGTATTCGACCATGTTCTGGAGCGGTATGTTTACCCGGGAAGTAAAGAAACTGGCTGCCAAAAACGTCAAAGATATCATGTCTCCTGTGCCGCTGACCATCGATGCCGACGCCAATCTTATGGAAGCGGCGCATATGATGGTCTATCAACAGGAACCGCGTCTGGTTGTCATGAGAAATAAAGCCGTCGTGGGGATCATTCGGGAGCAGGACTTGTTCTTTGAAATAGAGAAGCTTTTGAGGACGTAAGGTATTGGGTGTTATCCAAATTTATTTCGCATTTTTTCTTAGATAGTGCCCGAACGAAAACTAGGATTTTTCGTTAAGATCAAGGAAGACGAAAATTTTAACCATACGAATACTGATAGTATTTCGAGGATTAAAATTTGAGTCTGACGCAGATATTGGCGGAAAAGACAGTTTTCGTTCAGGCACTAGATAAAAAAGAACCGCAATTATCGGCTCCGGCGCGACCGGATCAGATGATATACGCTTTTATTCGATTCTTGACGAGGAGGATGTATGAAGGATCACAGAATGATGTCTCAGAGTGAACCGGGGTTTTGGAAAAACAAACCGGGTTATAAGCCGATGTTATTTGTTATTGCAGCCATTGTTTTTACGACCCTGGTCGTTATGCCGCCGCCGCAAAGTATGCTCAACATGGTAACAAAAATTAAACCGCCGGGATATAAACTCAGTAAGGGGTGTACCACCATTGTGGATACCGTTAACAAGAAGTTAAGACCCAAGGCCTTTGAGGAATTTAAGCAGGGGAAGACGGTAGCATCAGAAAAAAAAGAACATTCCCTGCTCGATGCCCAAGACGTCGCCAGACTGGCCAAGGTGATGATTGGCATATTGTTGCTGGCCGCCTTTTTATGGGGAACGGAAGCCCTGCCCCTGGGCGCCACGGACATTCTGGTGGGTGTCATGATTTATCTTTTTGCTATTCTGCCGATCAATGAAATTTCCAGAGCCTATATGAAGGACGCCGTCTTTTTCATTTTCGGCATTTTGGCCGTGGCCGTGGGTGTTGCCAAGACCGGCCTGGACAAGCGGATCGGTCTCATACTTCTCAGCCGAATTAAAAGCGCCAAGTCCTTTGCCTTTATCTTTTTTCCAATGCTGGCCATCGCAGCCGGGTTTTTATCCGAACACGCCCTGGTGGCGCTTTTGATTCCTGTACTTATGGGAGTTTATAAGGTAACCTGTAAGATGCACGGCGTTAAAAAAGACCGGGCCCTGGCCATTTTTCTTTTGCTTGGCGTCTGTTTTGCGGCCAATCACGGCGGCCCGGGTTCTCCTGCCGCCGGAGGACGTAACGCCATCATGGTGGGTTACTTAATGGAATATGGTCTGCCGATTACGTTTTTGCAGTGGATGAAATACGGCCTCCCGTTTGTTCCCTTCATGGCCGTGGTTATCGGCGCCTACATGTATATTCGCATTAAACCGAAATTCAAGGTGCCGGATGTCAATCCCAGCGAAGTGGTTAAAGCTGAAGTGGCGAACATGCCGAAATTCGGTGGCAAAGAGGCGACGATGGGCGTAATTTTAGTCCTTTTAATCACCGGCTGGATTGTTCTGGGCGAAGAGGCCGGTCTGGGCGGTCCCACGCTTTACGCGGTGGCGGCCATGTTTTTATGTCGCATCGTCGACTGGGAGGATATCCAGTCGGGTGTGGCTTTTGACGTGGTCGGCCTGTATGCGGCCGCCTGTGCCATGGGGGTCGGCCTGAAATTTACCGGCGGTGCCCTCTGGCTGGCCCAAACCTTTGTCGGTTTTTTGCCGGATTTTATGACCCGAGGTGACGGATTGATTCTGGGCATCAGCCTGCTCACCGGAACCATGACCAATTTTATGAGTGACGGCGCTACGGTTGCAGCTTTAGGACCGATCGTTCTTCCCATGGCGACACTGGCCAATGTCCATGTGTGGAAAGTGGGGCTTGCCACCGCCTTTTCTTCCTCTTTTGCAAATTTTCTGGTGGTCGGGACTCCCAATAATGCCATTGCTTTTGGCATGGGACGGGACCCTGAAACCGGTGAAAGGTTGCTGGATGTCATGGATTTTGTTAAATACGGACTGCCGGTAACCATCCTTGCATGGCTTGTCCTCTGGGGCTGGGCGGTATTCGGGTACTGGAAATTTTTATCCTGGTAGGACCAAGTTAGCTCCGCTGCGCTCCGCAATTGGAATACTGGAAAATTGGTAATTAAGGAAGGCTTTAATGGGGCTTTATAAACGAAAACCAATATTCATAAAACTTCAACGGACGATCTTTCTCGTTATCCTGATTGTTTCCATCATTCCGCTGGTCTCTCTCGGCGAAACAATCTATCACAGATTTGCAAGAACCTATGAAGAGAAAATAGAAGATCAGATAAAATATTGGGCAAGGTCTCAGGCCAATTCGGTGGAAGTTTTTTTAAGAGAACGGACCGCCATTCTTACCACCATTGTAGATACCCACAATTTTGACGAGTTGAAACAACAAGAGAACCTTACCCGCATGTTTGAAGTGATCGGCCAACGCACAGACGGCCTGATTGACTTGGGTGTTATTGACGATTCCGGCCAACACCTGGCCTATGCAGGCCCCTATAATCTGAAAGGATTGAATTATTACAAACAGCCCTGGTTTGCCGAGGTAATGAGCAAGGGCAAGTATATCAGTGATGTTTACATGGGCTACAGGCAAATGCCCCATTTTATTATTGCTGTCCGAGGATACAGCGACGGGACGACCTGGATCTTAAGGGCAACCGTCGATTCAGGCATATTTAACAAACTTGTCAGAACGGCACAGACCGGAAGGTCGGGCGATGCCTATATCATCAATAAAGCCGGAGTCTATCAGACGGCTCCCCGTTTTTCGGGAAAGATATTGGGCAAATCAAATCTGAACTTATCCCTTTTCGGTGAAGGAACCAGCGTCATCGAAAAAATTAAAGATAATCGAAAAACCAGACATATCGCCGGAGCGTGGCTGAAAGACAATGTATGGCTTTTGGTGATCAGCGAGGATATTGGTGACGAGAAAAGCGGATTGCTGGCGACCAGAAATACAGAAATCATCATAATTGTTTTTGGTTGTCTGGCCATAATTTTTACTACTTTTTTTGCCATGCGTGTGATCTTCGGACGCCTGGAAGACGCTGACCGGGGAATCAGTGAGTTGAATGAACAATTGATTCAGTCGGACAAAATGGCGGCTTTGGGGAAAATGGCCGCAGGAATTGCCCATGAAATCAACAATCCCCTTGCGGTTATCGGCGAAAAGGCGGGTTGGATGCGGGATTTGCTGGAAGAAGAAGAATTTCAGGAAAGTGAAAACTTCAAAGAGTATGACAAATCCATAGATAAAATTGAAGAGCACGTGGAAAGGGCGCGTAAAATTACCCATAATATGCTCGGGTTTGCCAGAAGGATGGAGCATCGCTTGGATGATGTTGACATTAATGATGTTTTAAATCAGACCATAGAACTTCTGAAAAATCATGCCCAGATAAACAACATCGAAATATTAAAAGATCTGAAGCCGGATCTACCGATTATCTCGAGTGATCAATCTCAGCTTCAACAGGTGTTTTTGAATCTAATCAACAACGCCATCGATGCCATCGAAAAGGATGGCTTGATTAAGGTAAGAACACGGAAAAAGGGTTCCCAGGTTGTCATCGGTATAGAAGATAACGGTCCGGGTATCCCCGATAAACATCTGAAAAAGATCTTTGATCCTTTTTTCACGACCAAAGGGGTCGGAAAAGGGACTGGACTGGGATTATCGGTAAGTTATAATATCATCGAAAAGTTAGGCGGCTTGATCACCGTGGAAAGCAAACTATTCGAAGGAACTCACTTTTGTGTTAAGCTTCCTATTGTGTCTCCTGAAAGGAAGTAGTAAATGAACGATGGAAACTTTTTATTATAGAGCCTTATTTTTGCATTGAAAACCTGGTTCTCCCTTCGGGGCAGAGCCCTTCTGCGGCGGCGCCTGGGCCAGGATTTTTCCTAAACCAAAACACTTAATCGGCAAGGAGTATAAAATGGAAATGTTCAGAATATTGGTGGTCGATGATGAAGTCGATTTTTTGGAAACCATCGTCAATCGACTGCAAAAGAGAAAACTGAATGCAAGCGGTGTGACCAGTGGAGAAGAAGCTGTTGAACTTATCCAAAAAGAACTCTTCGACGTGGTTATCCTCGATATTAAAATGCCGGGGGGAATGGACGGCATCGATACCTTGCGGGAGATTAAAAGAATTCAGCCGCTGGTCGAGGTTATTCTTCTGACAGGGCATGCTTCTGTGGAGACGAGCATTGAAGGAATGAAGTTGGGGGCCTTTGATTATTGCCTCAAACCCATAAAATTTGAGGACCTTTTACAAAAAATGGGCGCTGCATTTTCCAAAAAATCCACCCATGACAAAAAAATACGGGATGCTAAGATAAAGGAGCTGGTTCGACACCCCGGCAGGGTGTTTGACCAGGATTGATAGGTCATGCCGGGTGTTTAAGTCCGCTTTTATTTCCATAGCTACCCTCCTTTTGTGAAAGGGTGCAGGAGGGGGCAATTTGGCAGGATTGCCCCCTTCACCCCGTCGAAGGGGAGTTTAAAGCCCGTCATATTCCCCTGACCGACGCTATCTGTCAGGATTCAGCGCGCTCGAATTCGGGCCGGCACTCCCTGAACGACCTGTCTCTGATCGTGAACGGACGTCAGGGGGGATAGTTTTGTACCAATAGTCATTGATAATTTTATATAAAAAGGAGGCATGTGTAATGAAAAGGTCCCAGATGGTTGTGACGCTTTTTTTAATCCTTGTCCTGTGCCGGCCTCAGGTTTGCCCGGCTGCAATGAGCAACGAGGATATGCTGAATAAGCTCAATGAACTCAGCACAATTATCCAGAAACAGCAGCAGGAAATCGAAATGCTGAAACAGGAACTGAAAAATCAAAAGGAATCCATAAACCAGGTAAAAGAAACGCAAACGGAAGAAATTACAAAAACGGTCAAGGCTGAAACCGAAGAAAAATCCAAGGAATGGAGTGAAAAGATTCCCAAATGGATTAAAGATACCAAAGTATCCGGCGACCTGAGACTTCGTTATGAAGGCATATACAACCGGGAAGAGCGACAGGCCGACGGATCAACCAAAGATCTTCCAACCCGCGACAGATTCCGGATCCGGGCAAGGCTCTTTTTTGACGGCAACATCAGTGATGAAGTGTCCACCCATTTCATGCTCTGCACCAATCAGGACACCGTGCAGGAGGCGACGACCACCAACCAGAGTTTTACCGATGATTTTAACGACAAGGGCATCTATTTTCACAGGGCGTATGCCACTTACAAACCCAACTGGTTGAAGAAACTTGAACTTGCGGGCGGCAAATTCAAAAATACGTTTTTACACACCGACATCATGTGGGATCCAGATGTCAACCCTGAAGGTTTCTATGAGTATTATCAGTATCCGGGCTGGGAAAGTTTCAAGCCGTTTGTTCA
>JBFESJ010000129.1:0-10426 GCA_041548585.1 Desulfobacterales bacterium
ATGAGAATTCCGAGACGTACATTAATCGCCGAAACCCAAGGCGGCCAAATCTCTTTGGATACATCGGAAGAAGACGGAACAACAATTCGTATCATTTTTCCAAAAAACGAATAGCATTTTATATAGAAGGATTCTGAGATACCTGCAATAACGAGCAAGTATCAAGGGCCTAATTTTTTTGTGATATCATAATACGATATCACAACCTGAGCTAATCTTGTGATTTCTGCAATATATATGGAATCGGAAAAGCAATATTGAAGGTTGTGATATCATATTCCGTAAATTGAACTCTCCAATGGTATATTGACCAGTTTATTTAAACCTTCCTAAGGATTGCTTTTAAGACCTGAGATAGCATCTTTTCTGGTGAAAATATCATCCACTTCCAAAACCGGTGATATGTCTGACTTCTCCGATATACCTTAAATTGAGATTTAGGATTGACACGAAGTTTTTCTTTATCCGCACCTGAATTTTTCTGAATCTGTAGTTCATTGCATAGACCAAAGGTTTACAAAATCGTAATATGTTGGGAGACTGTCGAAAAGGTCTAAAAAGCCTGATTTTAGCAATTTTGCCTATAATAATTTCAAGTACTTATAAACGGTAAAATCGTTAATTGAGGGTTTTTCGACAGTCTCTGGAGATATCTCAATATTTTGAAGCTTCGAAAAGCCTCCGGTCAATTGCATATATCCTAACGGAAAGCTGAGCTAGAGGTGGGCGTCCTTTCCCGCCGATTGGCTCCAGCGCTTGCTTAAGCCATGCTCTATTTCGTGTAGAGTTCGCAAATGTCGTTAAGCGATCCTACCCGGACAACGATATAGTCTTTTGCAGATCCGTGGTCTTGTGGGTGCCAAATAGCCCTGTATTCCATCTGATACGCAAAACGAAAATCCTTGCACATTACAGAGTCAAGGTACTGGTTCTCGCAAGGCTCGTATGGATCAAAGTACTCAACAGGGTTGTGGTGGAAATACCAATTGGGCAAGAGGCTCTTTGTCGAAGCCTCCAATCTTCTCGCGAACTGTTCTGGGTCTTTGATGATTACGCAAGAATCGTATGCGAATTCCTCGAATATCTGTGGTTCGAAATCTGTTGACATACAAAGGGTATAGTAACTCGTGGGAATAGAGTATGTTTCTTGAAGATCACCGATAACCGGGATTTCTTTCCCATCCTTCGTTGTGACCCGAGAATGTTGTCCTGGAAGGTATCGGTGAATGTTCAACTCATCATCGGTTCTTGGATCTGATGCGGGGCCATCCTTATAAAAAGAAGCCGGACTTATCCTTATCTTGCCGCTTTCAACAAAGGGTTTCATAAACTGCGAATTGCCATATCTGAAAATTATGTCGCAGGAATTTGGACCTTTTGGTCGTATGGGAGCCGCAAAGTCTCCTCTCGGGCATGGGAGCGCGATAGGCAGGGGGTGATTTCTTAAGAAGTATTCGTACCGCGTTTGATGTTCTTTTCTGTACCGGTACCAAGAGCTTAGAAAGCTATTAACAGGAATAACATGACGCTCTGGCCTCACCAAAATGCAGAAATTCCTATGGAGGTCTCGGTACCTCTCATCCAGTTTGTCGTCGGAAATGTTCTTGAGATAACGATATATCTCATATTGAAACTCCCAGAACTCAGGTTCGTAGTCATGCTCGTTTTGCTTCCAGGATTTCAGTGCGTCAGGCGTTGGCAGTTGCTCAGGAAGTTCCAATGATTGAACTTTTTGCATTATATCCCCATAGGCTTAACGGTCTCTTCAGCCGCAGTGATTCACTGTCGGCTGCAAGAGCAAGGTTAGGTTTAATAATCATTATAACAAAGCAGGGTGAAAAAGAAAGACGCTGGAATAGAGAAACCAACAAAGGCCCCTCCGTCCTTACTAAAAGATGCTTAAGGCCAAAGTTAATAAATTAACTTTCTCAAAATTGTTAAGGCAATACAGTCACCTTTTATTCTTAAAATAAATGGTCGAAATTACACCACAATTAACGTTATTGAAGAGGGAATTAGGAGGTATGAATTAATTAACTATACCCGGGATAGCTTGATGAACCGAAACCTGGCTTTCTGTCCGATTTTCTGGTCTATACGTACAAGGAAATTTAAATAAACCCACCTATTCTTTTCCTGAACGTATTGAAAAATCGCTCTCTGAACCCAGTTTGTTAATTTGGTACAATTTTATCTTTTTACTCTGATTTTTATCCGACTTGTTGGGTATAGTGTTGGGTATGAACAATTAAGAAACTAAAAAGGGAGCTACAATTTGATGTAACTCCCTGAAATAACTTGTGGCGTCCCCAAGGGGATTTGAACCCCTGCTGCCGGCGTGAAAGGCCGGTGTCCTGGACCTGGCTAGACGATGGGGACGCAAAGAATAATTCACATACAGCATAGTCCTATAATAGTACTGCATGCGATATATAACTCGTCAATAATATAGTTTAAAAGAACAAAAATTCCTACAGTATATGAAAAATCATCGATAGCTTAAATCCCTGCTGTCCCGCTTGAAAAGCGGGATGTCCTGGACCCCCGCGAAGCGGGATCTTCGCCTGGCTAAGCTAGACGATGGGGACGCAAGTGGTGGGCCGTGCTGGGCTCGAACCAGCGACTCTCTGCTTAAAAGGCAGATACTCTACCGACTGAGTTAACGGCCCTTAAAAAATTATATTAAATAACGATAGATTTTATGCTTGTCAACAAAATTAATGCCAATTTTTCGGTATTTCTGTCAACCTTTTTTATAACATAATTATCAAACACAAACAAACAACCCCCACGAGGGCGATCCAGTCCTTTAGGTCGGAAGAAAGCTGAGGATCGGTCCTGTTTTCGGAATAACACCTGGCTTCCATGGCAAGGGCCAGTTTGTCCGCTTTTTCAAAAATTCGACGTAGGAAGGGAATTCCGAACATTTTCAACCGATACACCGGATTTTTTCGGTTTTCCACGCCTCTTGCCCGCTGGGCAGCCAACGTCTCTTTGGCCTGTTCGAAAATAACCGGAACAAACCGAACGATCAGGCTCATCATGGTGGCGATACGTTTGCCCGGAATCAGCGGAACAGGATTCAGCGCCCACTCAACAGCCGCCTTGATTTCCGACGGCCGGGTTGTCAAAATCAACGACAAACCGGTCATGATCACCACCACCAAACGCCAGCAGACCACGGCCCCCTCGAAAAGCCCTTCCCGGGTCACGGAAATGAATTTAAATTCAATGACCGCCGATCCTGGAACCGAAAGTGACCGGGCGATGAAAACAAACAGCAATAGAAAAAAAACATAGCGGAGTGTTTTTAAGGCTGATTTCAATTGCAGTCCGGCATGTATCAGCGTAATCATGAGCACCGAAGTTAAAACGAAAAGCCCCGCAACCCATGCTTTAAGACTCGCCAGACTCATCAGGGCAACAAATAAAATTTTAAATCGAACATCCAGCCGGTGCAAAACAGAATTGCCGGGACGGTAACTCAATGCGGTCATTTCAGCCATGAATGCACCTCCATTCCCATCCGGGACGCACACGGTTCCCGGATACCAAAGGCCTCGAGATCCCCGAAGAGGTGAGCGGGCGATCCGTCCCTGACCACTTTTCCGTCTTTCATGATGACAAGACGATCCGTATGGGCAATCACCTTTTCCAGATCGTGCGCCGCAACCAATATGGTGTGCCCGGCCTGGTGCAGAGAAATCATCTGTGATAGAACCTTTTTAACCCCCGGATAGTCAAGGCTGGAAAACGGCTCGTCAAAAATCAGAATCCTGGGTTCCATGGCCAGAATACCGGCAATGGCAAGTCGCCGCTTTTCACCCCCTGAAAGTAAATACGGTTTTTGATCTTTGTAATCGAGCAACCCCACGGTCTCCAATGCCCGCAAGACCCGTCGTTCGATTTCGCGCCGGTCCAGACAAAGATTTTCCGGACCAAACGACACATCGTCGTAAACCGTTTCACCCACAATCTGACTGTCGGCATCCTGAAACACCATCCCCACCATCTGTCGCGATCTGGCAAGGTTTTTCGATACCGGCACGCCGGCCAGCCGTACAGCCCCGTTTGTGGGCATCAGAAGCCCGTTCAGGTGTCTTAGCAGGGTTGTTTTCCCGGACCCGTTCTGTCCGGCAATGACAACAAACGTCCCTTCCTGAATTTCAAGGTCGATATTTTTCAGACCACGGGTGCCGTTTTCGAAATGGTGGCTGAGGTTATGGATTTCAATGATATTATTCAAGGCTTTTTCTGTACCTGTTCACTGGTTACTATTTACTCGTCACTTATGAATTATCGGCCTTAATGCCTTTGCAATGGGCACTGCCACGGCGATTTTAAGTACATCGCCCGGAATGAATGGAAACATGCCCAAAGTCAGGGTTTTGGCCAAAGTCATACCGGTCAATTTTTTCAGCCAGGACACCCCGAACGCATAAATGATCAAACTGCCGCAAACCATGGCGATGATGTCCATTACCCAATGCTTTTTGGATCCATTTGATATCCATCCAATCACATAGACGGCAGGAAGAAACCCCAAAAGATATCCACCGGTCGGCCCCACAAAACGCCCGATGCCGCCGACACCCCCGGCAAACACCGGAAGACCCAGCGACCCGGCCAGAAGATAAACCCCGATACTTACAGCCCCCCATCGAGGTCCAAGCAAAAGACCGGAGAGAAATACAAAAAGATTCTGAAGAACAATGGGAACCGGCCCAATGGGGATGGACAGGTATGCGCCGGCCGCGACCAAAGCGGCCATCAACGAAGCATATACCGTCATTCGAAGTGATGTGGAAGAAGCCATAATTGAACGCCTCGTTGTTTTTATAATATAATGAAAATAATAGATATTTTATTGTTTTAGAACATTTGTCTCGAATATGGAATACCGGAGTACTGGAAGGTTGGTTTTTAAAAGGATATTATCCATTTTTAATATTATTGAAAGAACAGTTTTTACCATTAACCTGGTATTGCATTATCCCAGAATCCATTATTCCAACATTCCAATATTCCAATTGTGAGTGAAGCGAAGGAGCACACCCCGTGAACCCGTACTAATTATGAAAGCAATCACCGTAAATAATCCTTTTTAATGAACCATCCGCAAGTTTAATCACCAACGCACCATTCTCGTCCACATCCACGGCCAGACCTTCCCAAACTTCATGGGTTGTAACGATCCTGACCTGCCGGTTCAACGTGTCCGCATATCTTTTCCAATCTAAAATCACATTTTCAAAATCCGAATCCTTTAGCGTATGTTCGAAATCATCGAGAAACGCCTTTAACAGATCTTTCCTCGACACTTCCCTACCGAGGATCTTCTTTACAGACGTTGCCATGGGTTCATGGGGCGTGGGATCATTGTTCACGTTGACCCCCAATCCGATATTGATAAAGTTCACCATATCCATTTCAGCCTCCATCTCAGAAAGGAGGCCTGAAATTTTCCGGTCATCTACCAGTATATCGTTGGGCCACTTGACCATGGCACGAATTTTAAACATACTGCGCAGGGTTTTGGCCAGAACCATCGATGCGGCAAAATTGATCCTTGAACTTAACACCGGTGGAATTTTCGGTCTGACAACAATTGTAAAATAAAGTCCGCCTTCCGATGAAAGCCAGGTTCTTTTGAGCCGCCCCCTTCCTTTTCTCTGTCGACCGGCAATGACCACCGTAAAGTGGGGGCACTGGTTTCTTGCAAGATCTCTTGCAATATCCATGGTGGAATCCACTTCATCAAAATAATGAATTTTGGGTTCTTTATTCCCGAATTCCCACGGATAAAGGACATCAGGGGCACCGATAAGAACGTAGCCCTTGGGAGAGGCTTCAATATCGTATCCAACCTCCTGAAGCTTTTTGATATGCTTCCATACAGACACCCTGGATATCCCAAGATGAGCGCTGAGGGTCTCCCCGGAAACAACTTCTGTTTCCGTTCTTAATATGTCGAGTATCTGACCTTTCATGATTGATTCATGTCCGATGGTTAACCCTGCTTAATAGTCTGGTTAACGAAATAGAGGTCGCCTGTCAACACCAAATCATACTTTAGGGGGGAATACTTGTACTTAGAGCAATGAAAGGAGCCTTTCGTGGATATTGTCAAATCCGCCGTTTGCTTGGTAATGAAATGAATACAAGGGGTTATACTAAAATCAGGGGGTAGTGTTTAATGAATCTTAATGGATTGTATGAAATCGTAAAGGCAGGATGCACCCTATATGCGTCCAAAACACGGTGTTTCAACACCGGGTTTTTATTTGTGTCCCAACCTAAACTTGATTTGACAGAATCGCAAGGCGGGTTAAAACATCCCTTAACAGTTCAATTTTCGGAGTATGATATCATAACATTTGGAATGGATTTGGGGATTGCAAATATATTGCAGATCACACAACGATTTGACCTTATCGTCAGAACCTAAATATTGATGTAATAACCACCATTTTACCAGACAACAAGTTTGCTTGAACGTTAAAATTGCGCTGACAGTGTGTCCGAACTATTTGGAAGCTCAGGTTCCATTGGTACGAAACGGATACCATTTTTTTCTTTTTCAGGTTCCATCCCAGAAAACCCTATTTTTTCGTAGATGTTCAAAGCGTTGGGCGATGAATTTACGGTGATTTTTGTAAGCGCTGGATTATCTCTTCTGCAGATTTCGAGGCTTTTTCTCAACAGCCCCTTTCCAATACCAATTCTTTGGAGATGTCCCTCAACATAAAAGAGAGATATGTGACTATTTCCTACAAGCTCAATCATCCCAATAATTTTATCTTTGGTCTTAGCCAGCAAAACAAAGTCATCCTCTTGGCAACGCTTGGATAGACATTGCGGTTCTACATACTTCAAAAACTCTTGTATATCCTCATCCGAGTATTGGTGAGCGACAAATTCATTAAAACACGAATGACTAAAGCACAAATCTCTTGCTCTTCCCCTGCTTGCATCAACCTGTATTGAATCCAGTTTTTCATTTCACCTGTCCCTTTAACTTAAAATATCGTTGGGATAATTTCAGATTAAATTCGGGTTAAATAAACCCCATTTTTGACAATTGTCGAAACGTTTCTGCTCAAGGATAAATTATTTTTTCAGATAAAAGCCTAAATCTTTTTTATATATTTTTGTTTCATTGAATTGTGCGCCAACAATATGATCCTTGACCCATATTACCTTGGAGAGTCTACGAATTTCTGATCTCAGTGGGTTGTCAAGCTTAAATTTCACTTCCAATATATCATCTTTTGAAACTTGGTGTGGCTTCAGACTTTCAAAACGTATTCCAGTCAGCGAAAGTTCCCTGACGATTACATCCCCTTTTTCTCCGCTTTTTTGTACAATGTATTCACCAGGCAGCCTGACGTCTTTCCGGTAATGCTTTCGATATTCGAGAGCGAACTGAAAAGTCTCTTTACATTTGCATTCACCTTTCACCATGTCTTTTGTATCCCTGAAATTCATTGCATCTACATTTTTCTCAAATCCACACATAGGACAGATAACCCTTGCTCGATTGTTTTCGTCTACATAAACTTTTTCCATTTATTATCCTCGTTTTATCAGTTTCAACACAATATGCCGATATTGGTTAGATGAAAATTTATCATTGTCCAGTATATGCAAAAATCATGCAAAGCTTGAATACAATTTCAAAAATTGATAAAATCGATTAGATTACAAATTGTTAGTCTAACTATAAGATATTCCAGATCACAATTATGTGATAAAAAATTGACAGTTATTACCAAATTAGTGCTATATTTCGATAAGTTTTAAATTCATTTGATTCATTAAAAACTGAAGATTTCGAACCGAAATCAAACCCGTGATTTCTTGATAATCATTTAAAAGGCAAACCTCCGAAAAATGGATTTGCCCTTTTTGAAATCGATATCACACGAATTTTTATAAGCATGATACGTCTGTTTTATAGCGGGTATCGGTAACGGGCGCTTCAGCGGTGCGGTTTTATACGCGTCCGTCTGAAAATGCGATATTATGCAAAACCCATCGATCTTATCGCCCAAAAGAACCTCTTTCCCATTCTAATTTATCTGTAAAGAGTGGGATAAACTTGACCTTTTTTAATAAAAGCATCTGTTTCAGTTTTGATTGGTAATCCTGAGGGACAGACCATTCAGTTGGAGTTCGATTGAATATTTCATGGATTTTGGAATCTTGTATGTTTTCGATTTTTTCCAACCAATGATCAAACATAGCGCTTAAGGTAGCTGCAACGCTAACGTTGTGGGCGGTTTATTGCTGTAGACCGGGGAAAGCCTTCAGGCGCTTTTGTTTTTTTTGCAGATATGCTCATTGTATGCCCGGTCAGTTTAAAACGGAAGTCGATGAGCTTGACGCCCGGCACCCAAATGCACCCCATACGCACCCGCAAACGATATCGCAACAATATTTACAATAAATTCAATAATTTTTCGTGGATATTGTCAAATCCGCCGTTTGACATGACTAGGACCAGATCGCCGGATCTTGATTCTGTGACGAGAAAATCGAGGATGGCCTCGGTATCCGGGAAATAATGCGCATCCTTGCCTTGACGGTTGAGATCATCCACCAGTTGTTGAGAAGAAAACCGTTCTCCAGGCGGGATTTTATCCAGGCGCGAGGGCTGACGGATGCAGATGATGTCTGCGCCGTCAAATGAGAGGGGATAAACATCCTGAAACACCCTACGCATGCTGGAGTTGGTTCTGGGCTCAAAGACGGCAATCAGACGCCCATTGGGATAAAACGGTTTGACCGCCCGGATGGTTTCACGAACCGCTGTGGGATGATGGGCAAAATCGTCCATGACCGTTACACCGGATTTTTGGCCGCGCACCTGCTGGCGTCGCTTGATGCCTTCAAATGTTTCAAACGCCGTTGCAATGGCTTCCACCGGTATCATCAGGTTGTCTGCAACGGCAATGGCAGACAAAGAATTCAACAGGTTGTGCTCTCCGACCATTTGTGTCTTAAACTTTCCAAAAATCGAACCATGCTTTACAACTTCAAAAAAAGTCCACGGCGGTTGAATGGTGACAGTGCCCAGACGCCACTGGGCGTTGGCATTTCTGCCGTATTTAACCACCCGGCAAGATTTACCGTTGATAAGATCGGTGATATTTTTATCATCGTCAAATGCAATGAGCGTATTTTGAGGCGAAATGCCGGCGATCAAAGCATCAAAGACCTGTTTTACATGGTGAATATCTCTGAAGATATCGGCATGATCAAACTCAACACCCGTCAATATGGCCATAAAAGGATCATAATGCAGAAATTTCGGTCCTTTATCAAAAAAAGCCGTGTCATATTCATCCCCTTCGAGGACGATGTGGTTCCCGCTCCCCAAACGATAATTGCTTTCAAAATTTTTCAAAATCCCGCCGATCATGAACGTCGGGTCAAGCCCGCATTCATAAAGGATCCAGGCTAATATTGAAGCGGTGGTGGTCTTGCCGTGGGTTCCGGTGACAACCAAAGGCTTTTTGCCGGATGCAATAAATCGGTTTACGGCCTGGGGCATAGAACAGAACTCAAGCCCCATTTGATGCATTCCGACAACCTCGGGATTATCTTTTGATACGGCGTTTCCCACAACAACCAGATCCGGGCCATATGCAAGATTCTTTTCGCTGAATCCCTCTGTAATCTCGATACCTTTGTTTGAAAGAAATTCGCTCATGGGTGGATACACTTTCTGGTCCGAACCCGTCACCTTAAGGCCCATATCCTTTAGCATACTGCCCAGCGCCCCCATCCCGGTGCCGCATATGGCAATCATGTGTATGCTTTTTACTGGGTCGAAGATTCGATTTTTGCTCAAGTCCATGCTTTTTAGTTCCTCTTGATCTTTTTCGAGTCGATAATAGGATTATATTCATCAAACTGCAATAAAATTGTTCGATAGGGATGTTACACGAATTATTATCCTAAATCAGGCGTTTCAAATTTCGCCAGGAAATTATAAATCTTCAAATTTTATGCAATATTGAATAGTTAGCAATATGTATACACTGACACATATGTTCTTTGATTTGTAAAGTTTTTCATAAAAATACCGATATATATAAAAAGGATTTAATATGACAGATAATTTAAAGACACAGCAACTGCTCGAGCAAATGCGGAGTAAAGGGAATCTCCCTGCAATCAATGAAAATGTCCAGGCGATTACCCGGGTCGCCCATCAATCTCAGACACGAGCCGTTGATCTTGCCACTGTAATTATGAGGGATTGCGGCTTAACCTCGAATATCTTGGCAACCGCCAACTCAGTTATGTACAGGCCACGTTATCCCATTAAAACAGTCACTTATGCGGTCACGTTTTTAGGATTTGAAAAAGTCCGTTCCATGGCTCTGGGATTGTCCATGTTCAATCAGACAATGAAATC